>DATGXP010000226.1:0-2001 GCA_035298845.1 Chitinophagales bacterium | reverse complement strand
TTCTTATTTGTGCCAGCTAACTATCAGGTCGGCTACAGCAGCAATCTCGGCAGCCGATAACTTATCTTCAAAGGCAGGCATGTGGCCTTTGCCTTTAGTAATGCTTTGTATGAGGCCGGTTTTATCCAGGGCAATAGTTTGCAAATTTGGTGTGCGGCTATCTTTAACGCCCTGGGCGCCATGGCAGCGGGCACAGTCGCCTGCAAATATTTTAGCGCCATCAGGTGCGGCGGCTGCGGTACTTGCCGATTTTTTGGTGCACGAAGCAACAGCTACTAACAAAACAATAATGGCAATGTATAATTTCTTCATAATAGGATGGATTTAATGCTAAACTAACAAATCAAAATTCTAGAGCAAAGGGGCTAATTTGATTTATGTATTAGTTCGTGTTTTGCGCTGTGGGGCAATTGGGTTTACACCTCTTTCAACAAGGTTCTAAACGCCTGAAACTTGCCTGGAAACAAATCAAGGCTTTCTTTTTGCAAACGTGCTGCATGGTGCTCTTTGTAATCAAAGTAAGTTGCCATATCCTTTGCAAAATACTGGAAGGCATAAGTAATGCCATCGGTTGTATTCTCCTCTAGCACCCGGTATGTCTTTACATCTGTAAAACAACCGGTTTCCATCACGCGGGGTATATGTTCTTCTTTCATCCACCTCAACCATAGGTCGTGAATGCTCAGATCAATTTTAATGGTTACGTTGTATACTATCATAATTAAAAGAATAATGAATAAATGCAAAGAGGGAATGACAAAAAAAACGCGGCTATACATAGTTGCCTTATCCTTAAAAGAGCATAGTAATCTTTGATTAATTCTCTGTTTTCAGTTTCTAACACTTTCTCTTCATTTTCCCTAGGGTTGTTTAGCCGGTTGGACCATTTCGGCTCTAACATTATAAATTTATGCACAAACTCTATCCGCCACACATAGTAATAATAAAGAGCCACAATAATTCCCCAAGCAATAATGCAAGTATAAAAAATAGGTGATGGCATTATTCATTTAAATTATCTCCCCTCAACAACCGGTATCTCTTTCTGGCATCTATTACCAGTAGCGAAGAGTTGTAATCGGTAATTATAGATTTATAAAGTTCCATAGCCCTTGTTTTATCATTCAGGTGGTCGTCGTAAATTTTAGCCAACAGATAAGTAGCATCGTCGCCTTTCAAATCCTCTTTGTAAGTTTTGATGATATCTTCCAGCAGTGGTATAGCCTTATCAAACTGCTTCGTCTTTACAAACATTTGCGCCTTCAGGTATTCTATATCATCAAACAGTGCATGGCCCGGATATAGGTAAGTAATAGTATCCAGCGTGCCGCGTGCCTGCTCATCTTTGTTCTGGTACATCAGCAACTCGGCCTTACTGAACATCTGCATTGGTTCTTCTACAGTATCCATACCCAGGTTATCAATTATAAATACCGATAGGTTAATAGCATCGTTCGATATCAACTCCGATGTTGAGTTTTTCAATGCATCTAACTGGGTTTGCGCCCATTCAAAGTCGCCCTTGTAGTATGCCAGCTTGGCATTTCTAAAGCGTGCCTCTTCTCCTAGCGGTGAATCTTTTTCGTCCTTATCTACCTGTGAGTATATCAGGGTGCTCTCCCATATATCGCCGTCTATCAAATAAAAATCGCCCAGCGATAATTTAGTTTGGTTTTTCAATTGGTTGTTTACACCTGGCATTGCAATAATCTCATTACACACGTCAATAGCGCTCTTTAAATCATGCAGGTAAAATCCTTCCAGGTCAGCCAGTTCTTTCATGCTCTGCGCGGTGCGGAAACCTCTGTCGTTCTCCTCTATAAAAGCCAGGTAGTCGCTTTTCAGCCCCTCTAAGTCTGCTTGAGTGTAATTGATATTTTTCGATACTTTTTCTTTTCGGCAGTTCAGCAATTCGGTGCGTGCCTGAAAATACATCGAGTTCATTTTTCCCTTTGCTACCACATACTCAAAACCCGAAATAGCATTAGTATAATCTCCTTC
>DATGXP010000225.1:0-2609 GCA_035298845.1 Chitinophagales bacterium | reverse complement strand
ATCGGATGCTTTTTTGCCTAAACGGTTAAGGTTATCATGCAGCGCACGTTCTTCTTCAATTTCGTTAGATATGCCAGACCAAAGTTTAAAGTCGCGGGCGTTGCGCACCGATATCATATTTAACTCTACTGCCCATACAGCTAAGGGCAGTAGAAGCACCAGGTACTGTGCCCACTTGCTTTTTTGCTGTTGTGCGAGCCTGCTTATAAACACGGCTGCAAGAAGTGTTACGGTGTAATAAAACACCCAGTTAAACCTGCCCGATGCGCGGAACTGTTTTACAGGGCCGGGCATGTAGTTGTAATACTGCTCAAGCGAATCTATAGAAAATGGGAACGCCATAGCGAATAACAAAACTAGTATACCTGCAGGCAAAAAGTAATTAAAAGGATAGGGTAGTATAGAAATGCTACGTCGCCTGATTAGTTGAAATATAGCTGTAATAACAATAGCGGCGAGGGCCAACAGGCCAATTAAACCTATGTAGCCGTAACCTTCAAAATGATACACAATTTTTGCCTTGGGAAATAGCTGGCCAATGGCCTGCCCGGTAAAAGAATAGGCACTAAGTAAAATATCGGCTACAGTAGAGCGGGTAGCCACAAAGCCCCAGGGCGCGGTAGGACGGTCGGTTATGTGGTCGGTTATCAGCAGAAACCCCTTTAGAATTATAAACGGAAGTATGGCACTGGCTACCAGTTTTGCAGGAAACTGCCATTCTGTTTTATACTGCTTTACGTGAACCAGCGCATAAAAAAGAGCTACCAGCATAATAAACATGCCCGATAATGCCAGGTAGTATATATGTATAAATGAAAACAGCGTGATGGTAAGGGCTATATATATAGGATACTTATTGTTCTGTTTTTGTAGAAAAGCACTTACCAAACAGTAAAATACTGTTGGCAGCACACAGCTGTATGCGAGTGAAAAGTGTCCTAAAAAGCGCAATAGTTGCGGCGACAAAACAGCTATAAGCACACTGAACGCTACGGCAGGAATTACTTGTACTGCCAGTTTGCGCAAGGTTTTAAAAACAAAGGCAGCACTAACAACAACTGATAAAAAAATAAGCCATGTAATAATGCCGTGGATGTGATATACAATTCCGGGAAAAGGCCTGGTTAATGCTTTCAATATCCAGGCCAGCAGGGGCTGGTTATCGGTAAACATGACCTGTTCTCCGTAGGGGTAGTTCATACCGGTAAAGTGCGCGCCGGTATCATTACGCAGGTAATAAGCCAGTGTGTAATAGTTTTTGTAGGCATCGCCCCCGTTGCCCATAGATAATGTATCGGCATTAATTATGCTGTACCAGAAATACAGAAACAATACACCGGTGGTAATAATAACAGTAGCCAACAGGCCTTTCCAGTCTTTCATGCAGGTGTTTAGTTCAGGCTTCTAAAATCTACAGGTACCACACGCGAAACACCCTGCTCGGCCATAGTTACGCCATAAATGGCCTCCACTGCACTCATGGTCATTTTGTTGTGTGTAACTATAATAAACTGAGATTCCTTAGAAAACTCGCTGATGATTTTGTTGAACTTGCCTATGTTGGCGTCATCCAACGGTGCATCTACCTCATCGAAAATACAGAATGGTGCAGGCTTAAGCAGGTATAGTGAGAACAACAAAGCCGTAGCGGTAAGAGTTTTTTCACCACCCGATAACTGGTCAATTACCGTAGGACGTTTGCCTTTAGGTTTAGCTACAATCTCAATTTTTGACTCCAATGGGTCATCGGGATTAACCAGGAACAGGTCGCACTGGTCATCTTCGCTAAACAGGGTATGGAATACCTTGATAAAGCTTTCACGCACTTTCATAAATGCCTCCAGGAATTGTGTTTTTGCTGTGTCTTCAATTTCTTTAATCGTTTCCAGCAAAGAGTTTTTGGCGTTCTCCAGGTCATTACGTTGAATGATGATGAAGTCGTAACGCTTTTTCATTTCGTCAAAAGCTTCAAGTGCCATAGGGTTTATCTCACCAAAATTCTCTACGCGCTTTTTTATCTTATCTACTTCGGCTTGTACTTCTTCCAGCGGCTGCACCATTTCAAACTCCTCATTCAGTACTACATTAATATCCACGTTAAACTCTACACTCAGCCTTTCTTTCATGCTGGTCATAGATAATTTAAGCTCGTTAAACTTATCGCTGATGCTGGCCAACAAGTTGGCTACGTTATCGCGGTTGCGACCCAGTTCGCGCACCTTAGTGTCAAATTCGTTGATTTGTGCGCGGCTATCGTAGTAGCCCTTTTCAGCTGTTTCTACTTCGGCAGCATAGGCTTCTTTATCGGCGTAGTTACTCAGCAGGGCAGTTTCAATATCCTTGGCCTTTTTCTGGCTTTCTTCCAGCTGCATCTGGCTTTCAAGTATCACCTCGTTGTTGCGCGTAAGCTGTCCGGTTAGTGTTTCTATCTGGCTCTTTTTAAAGCCCAGTTCCTGTGTAATGGAATTTACCCGGTTTTGCTGTTGGTGAAACTCAATATTCTTTTGGTTATACCGGCTGCTTACTTCGCTCAGCTTGTTGGTAAGCTCTACAAAATCCTTATCCGTCTTTTCCAGTATTGCTTTTGCGGCACCTTGTGTTTCACGCAG
>DATGXP010000224.1:0-1784 GCA_035298845.1 Chitinophagales bacterium | reverse complement strand
TTACTTTTGGCATAAGCAGGGAGCAGTTAAAAGACGTAAACGCACAATATCCTGCTTTTGGTTTTCACTGGTTTATTACAAAGCAGATTTTACGAAATGCGATCCGGCATCCGCTTAATCCACTGCCAATTGTAAGATGGTAATTTGATAGTGGAATTTGCTCCCCAGGATGGTTGTTTTAATTGGGTTTTTAAGAATGTCTTAGCGATTTTCAGTTTGGCACAGTAATCACGGTTAAATGATTAAACAGTGATTATGAAACGCTATGTCATTAATGCTATATTGATAGCCACCCTATCTGTAAGTAGTTGTAAGCTGCTGAATAAGCTTACCCAGTTTTATGTTAATTACAGTACTTCTTATACCTATCCGGCGGGTTTACCGGCTGATATACCGGTAGTAAATACACCTGATGTAGAAACTAATGTGCAGCAACAGTTTAAAAACAACAATACCAACGCCGATTTAGTGCAGAGTGTTAAGCTTGACCAATTGGAATTGGTTATCACGCCCGAAGGGCAGCAAACGTTCCGGTTTTTAAAGGAAGTTGACATTTACATATTCGCGCTTGGCCAGCCCGAAACAAAGATTGCAGGCAAGAGAAATATAGACAATACCGTAGGAAGCAAAATTTTGCTGGATGTAACTGATTCCGAACTCCGTAATTATTTAGCCGCTGATAGTTTTGGTTTGCGCATAAGAAGCGTAACCGACGAAACTGTAAGAAGCGGTATTACAGCAACTGCTAACGCTAAGTTTTTTGTAGATGCTAAGATACTAGGGATATAGGCTATTGAAGAGCGCTGATTAAATCCCATATCAGCAGGTAGCACCCATCTTCATAGCCTTTAAAATCTTGTTTAGCTACCCAACGTACTTCGTCTATATCTTCTTCTACCTGCGGCACAAGATGCACCTGCCCGGGCTTGGCTTTCATATAGTACCAGCTTGTTTGCTTAAGTGCCTGTTTGCCTTTTAAGGTATAAGCATGGTAAGTATGTATGGGCGTGTCTTCGCAGCTATCTACCAATACGCCGGTTTCTTCTTCTACTTCGCGTATAGCACCATCCTTAATGTCTTCGCCTTTTTCAATTTTGCCTTTGGCCAGGTCCCATTTGCCGCGGCGGTGTATCATCAGCAGTTCGTCTTTTTCGTTAAATACAATGCCACCACCGGCCAGTATGAGTTTAACCCGCTCGCTCAGTTGTTTAACTGCTTTTTCAGGATTTTCGGTTATTACCAGTATAGGGTCGTTGGTTACACCATCAAACAGGATCTGGATGGTTGCAAAGAATTTTTCGGTTTCCGTATCACCAATAACAATGGTTGCAAAATTTTTGTTCATTTGCGCCCGGTTGCTGGTTACCAGCACAAACGAATCGTTGTAATAAATTTTATAATCCCCCGTCATAGTATGATATATAATAATGTTATAGCCCGCGAAGTTGCCGAGTATCTGCTAGAAATTAAAGCCGTAGTGCTTAAGCCCGAAGAACCCTTTACCTGGGCCAGCGGACTAAAGAGCCCAATTTACTGCGATAACCGCAAGACGCTTTCTTACGCCAAAGTGCGAACATATATTAAAACCGCCTTTGCCGAAATTATTTCGGAGGAATTTGGCAATTGTGATGTAATTGCCGGTGTAGCTACTGCGGGTATACCGCATGGCGCGCTGGTGGCCGATGTGCTTAATAAGCCCTTTGTGTATGTGCGCGATAAAGCCAAAGGCCATGGCATGGAAAACCTGATAGAGGGTAAACTGGAAGCCGGACAAAAGGTGGTGG
>DATGXP010000223.1:0-2492 GCA_035298845.1 Chitinophagales bacterium | reverse complement strand
TGGCGATGCTACCACTTCTACACAGCAAAACCCTACGCACGTTTACACCGCTAATAACACGTACAATGTATGCTTAACAGCCACCAACGGCGGCGGCAGCAACCAGCATTGCGAAAACGTAGTGGTTACAGGTTTGGTAGCCGGCAATAATGCACCGGTAGCGGTTAATGATACCGTAAGCCTTACACAAGCCACCAGCATTACCATTTACCACGTAGCTACTAATGATATAGACCCGGATGGCGACCAATTGTGTATGACCGATGTATGGGGCTCGCCTTATGTTACTGAATACATTGGCGGCAGCTGCGATATGGTATCTATAGTACCCGATAGCAACTTTGTAGGCACCGATACAGCCTGGTACCGCATCTGCGATAACGGCCAGCCTATTCTGTGCGATACCGGCCTTATCATCTTTACCGTAACATCTAACCCTGCATTATATCCAACGGCGGTTAACGATGTTGCCACTGCTTTGCAACCTGATGGCACTTTAGTAAATGTTACCGCCAACGATATTACACCGGTTAACCCTGTATGCGTTACCTCTATTTACGGTGGCGACGGCGCTTTCGTTATCAACGGCTGCAACAGCATTGACTACACACCCGATTCTCTATTCACCGGTAACGACACCGTATGGTACGTAATATGCGATAACGGCCACCCTACCTGGTGCGATACCGCCATGCTGGTAGTAACTTCTAATGCTAACCCGGCTTTGTTGCCGGAGGCTTCATTTACATGGAATTTTGAGCTATGCAATGGGGTAATAATTACAAACACATCTGATAATTATTCATCAGCAAGCATTGTAATTCATCCATTAGATGGACAACAGGCGGATTCAACTTATAGTATAACAAATACAATTCATTATTATAGTTCTTTCCCCATGAATCCATCATTAAATATTCAAATTTGTTTGACTGCTGTTAATCAATTTGGAAGTCAGAATTTTTGTGATACAGCAAATTTCATATGCGAGGGTATCAACGATATTTCCCTTTCCGGCATTCAACTCTACCCTAATCCTGCTCAGAACAACATCACCATCGATATGAGCAAGAACGATGATGACGCTACGCGCAATTATGCCGCTATCGAAATCTTCAATGCAATAGGAGAGAAGGTGAAAGTTGTTAGCGGTGACGGTAACAAACTTGTAACCATCTCTGTTTCCGAATTGCCCGAAGGTATGTATATGGCTACCCTGTTAGATGCCAAAGGCACCCGCCGCACACTTGGCCGCTTTACTGTAGCCAGATAAAAATAGTATAGTTTACTTTTTATTAGCAGGGCCACTTTTACTAAAGAGTGGCCCTGTTGTTTTTAGGATAAACAGTTTAGTGTATGGTGAAATTACTGTAACCGGTAAAGCCATTACCGCCAAAATACGGTCAGTGTACACACCGCTCGACACGTCATGTACACGGATTTTTATAAAATATTGATAACCAAATTATTGCAAATACCCTCGGTGTACACTTTTCAAAAAACGGGGAATATGTACACTCAGATTTGGCCCATTAGTCTTAACACAGCCTATGATAGCAGTATACCTGCTATCGGCTCTCTTCCTTCTCTTTTTCTATATTCGCCACCCAAATATTAACTATGAATAAGCTACTGGCTGTTGTTGTATTAGTATTAACTCTGGCATCCTGCAACCCCAAGCACGAGTGGCTAAAGCACTCTATAGAAACCCAGGAGAAGGCCCTGGCTGAAAAGGCCAAAAGCGGCAAGGTAGACTCTGCCGCCGTAGTAGCCTTGCTTAAAGACTACGAGACCTTTGCTGCCGATTACCCTACCGATACTGCCAGCGCGCTGTACCTGTATAAAGGCGCCGACTTCTACCGCTACCTGCACAAGCCTTTGCGCAGTATAGAGCTATACAAGAAGATATACGATACCTACCCAACCTTTGGCCGCCGGCCTTATGCTTTGTTTCTACAGGGCTTTATCTTCGAGAATGAAATAGGTAACCCGCATGCGGCCCGGCCTATCTACGAGAAGTTCCTGGCCGAATACCCCAACAATCCAATGGCTAAAGATGTGCGCACATCGCTGCTGTATTTAGGCAAAACACCCGAGCAGATAATGGCAGAGTTTCAGGCAAATGCACAAAGGGACTCTATAGCAAAGGCAAATACCACCACTAACCCCTAAAGGGGAATAACTGCCAAAGACAATCATAAGTATTAGGGTGGCTGCTAAAGTCTCCCCTTTTGTTTCATCCCGAGCTTGCCTCGGCAAGGGGAGATATAGAGGGGTTTAGCACTCAGGCACATTTATAGGTATGTTTATGGCAAGCCCGCCATCGGCGGTTTCCTTGTATTTGGCGCTCATATCGCGGGCGGTATCCCACATGGTTTTTATTACCGTATCCAGCGATACTTTCATTTGCTCGGCATCGCTTTGCATGGCCAGCTGTGCGGCAGTAATGGCTTTAATAGCCCCCATGGTGTTGCGCTCTATGCAGGGTATCT
>DATGXP010000222.1:0-2044 GCA_035298845.1 Chitinophagales bacterium | reverse complement strand
GGCATGCTCACCAATTTTCACCAAGTAACTACCTGCTGGGTATTGGTGCAGTTGCAGTGCAGTGATGGATTGTTGTATAATATTTTCGGTAAGCAGCCGCCCGTATAAATCATATAGTTGCATGGTTTTACCGATATCTTTTGATTGAACGGTAATAAGTGTTTCGCTGGTGGTGGGGTTCGGGCTAAGCTGTATATACATACCATCACTAGCCATATCATCCACTGACACAGTAGTAACATTAATATTGCCTGTGCCTGTAGCACACCCTAAATATTGCTTAGCTACAAAATAGTTTCCTGGAGTGTCGACCACAAAATAATTGTAGTGCGTAATGTAATAGTCACCCGGCGTACCCCAGGCGTAGGTATGGATCGAATCGTAAGCTAAATTTATACTACCTGCAGATATAGTATCGCCGGTGTGGTATATAGTAAGGTTGTATGGATGACCGGCAACATAAATAGCGGGCAGGGTATCATCGCAGACCACACATCCTTCGCTATCCATAGCGCACACAGCAAAATCGAAACCGTTGTTTAACGTATTAAAAGGGTAGCTGGTATCGTTACTGGAGCCATAGAAATAGCCCTCCGATTGCAGTAGCGTAAAGCCGGGCGTGTACCAAATTGTGCCCCATTCGTTATAACAAACAACGGTATCGTTGGTATATACATTAAATACCGGTGAGCTTTCGCCTATTTTTACGCTGCCCGATGCTTCGCAGCCATTGGAATCTACCATATAATACGAGTAGAGTCCCTTGTGCAGGCTGTCCAGTTCATACACATCATGCGCCAGCGAGTCGCCATTTAAATACCATTGCGTATGCATAGGCCAGGTTACAGCCGATATGGAGCCGGCACTTATCCAGCCCAGCCCGCCATAACAGGCATGCCCGCGGTACACCGTATCGACACCAAAGGCATACAGATGAAAGTTTCGTTTTGCCGAGTCGGCGCCACTGTAGCAGGTTACTGAGTAATCGCCGGCATGCAAACCTGTGATAGAATCCGCAGGGCCAATAGCTGTTGAACCGGTACTCCACCTGTAACTGTAGGTGCCATTACCGTCGCTGCCGTATACGGCTATAACACCACTGCTATCGCAACTTGCATTGCGGATATAAAGATAATTTACCTGCACAGCAGAAAACGCAAAGGCATACGTAGCAAAAAGCAAAAGTGTGAGTAACAGCTTTTTCATAGGGGTGAGGTGGTGCATTAAAGATACTATGTTTTTGGAATTATAAAAAAGCCAGCACTTAATATAAATTAAATATTATAATAACATATTAGTTACCATGCAGCACAAGGGGGATTACAAAAAATGGTGGAGGGGGGTTACATAGCCTGTACATAACCAATTGCAAACAAACCAATTATAAAAAAAGGGGTTTACACTATTTGAATAACCCCGACAAAAAGTGCATTCTTCTGTTATATTCGCACCTAAATCAATTAATAATGACTACCGAGAACATAAGTGATATAAAAGGCCGCCTTGAGGCTTTGAGGGGGTATCTTTGACTACGCTAACCGTAAACTAAAAATACAACAGGATGAGAATACCACCACTCACCCTGATTTCTGGAACAACCCGAAGAAAGCCGAGGAGATATTAAAAGAGATAAAACTCAATAAATTTTGGGTAGAGGCTTTTGATAAGGCCTGGAAGGCTTATGAAGACGTATCTGTGCTACGCGAATTTTTTGAAGCCGGCGAGGCTACCGATGCAGAGTTGAAGGAGGCTTATAACCAGGCCCTTGCTGCTGCCGATGACCTGGAGGTTCGCACTACGCTTAACCAGCCCGAAGACCAGTTAAGTGCTGTATTGGAAATAAACGCCGGCGCCGGTGGTACCGAAAGCTGTGACTGGGCCAGTATGCTGCTGCGCATGTACTTAATGTGGGCAGAGAAACACAAGTTTAAAATTACCGAAGTAGACCGCACCGATGGCGATGTAGCCGGTATTAAATCTGTATCGCTGGAAATAGACGGCGAATTTGTATACGGACACCTGAAGGGCGAAAACGGGGTGCACC
>DATGXP010000221.1:0-8135 GCA_035298845.1 Chitinophagales bacterium | reverse complement strand
TAAAAACCCAAAATGAAATCGTAGCGATGACCGGTGATGGTGTAAATGATGGGCCGGCATTAAAAGCGGCTCATATTGGTATTGCCATGGGGCGCAAAGGAACCGAAATTGCCAAGGAGGCTGCCTCACTGATATTGGTGGAAGGCGATTTATCTAAAATGGTGGATGCTGTTGCTGCCGGAAGAAAGATATACGCCAACCTCAAAAAGGCTATTCAATATATTATATCTATTCACATACCAATTATCCTAACCGTATTCTTACCACTGGTTTTAGGGTGGGCATTTCCGAATATCTTCTCGCCGGTACACATTATTTTTTTAGAGCTTATTATGGGGCCAACCTGCTCTATTATTTATGAGAACGAACCGATGGAGCAAGATACCATGATACAAAAACCGCGGGCCGCTACCAGCGACTTCTTCAGCATAAAGGAACTAAGCACAAGTATATTGCAGGGTTTGGTTATTACCGCAGGATGCCTGGCGGTATACCAGTTTGCAGTTTATAAAAATTTTAATGAAACCCTAACACGCTCGATGGTCTTTACAGCCCTTATAACATCCAACATATTCCTCACCCTGGTTAACCGTTCCTTTTATTATTCCTTTTTTACTACTTTAAAATATAAAAACCATTTGGTGCCGCTTGTAATACTTGTTACAATCATCGTTTCAGGATTGCTCCTTTTTGTACCAATGCTGGCAAATTTCTTCCAGTTTTCACAAATGAATTTCATGCAATTATCCATTAGTATTGCAATAGGTTTCGTAGCTGTTATCTGGTATGAATTTGTAAAATTGTGGAAGAGAAAAGTACGCAACTTTTAAGGTTTGTTACACAAAAAGACTGCGTGGCATCCAATTAACTTTTCTATCGCATCACTGAAGGTAAAAAGCCCCCAAATACACGGTGGAAAAAAGTACAACTTATTTCCACGCAAATCACGGCAATCTATGGTATTGGGATTCGCAAAAAAAACGAGCCTGACCTTATAAAATTCAATGTCTTATAAGCCATTTTTTAATAACCTGTTAAAACTTTTTTTAAGGATTAGCAACCGCTAAGCCCTTGACAATCTCTTTATTATGATTTAAATTCTATTAAGAAACCTGGCCAGCCTTCAGGATTAACTGCCTGGAACCCTGTTTTTTGACATTATTTACTAGATTTACTAACATAATTTTGAATCCCCCTGCCGAAATGTATTTGAGAGAGACGGAATCAAATAATGTGTATTAAAGCTAGCAAACGCTGTTTTTACTTAATCCATTATAACTAATTGTACAATTTAAGCACCTATCTACGCTATTACTATGGAACAAAAAACTAAGCATTGTGCCGGGCACCCGACTACCGGCACCATTGTTTTCTATCAAAACATATTGCGCCGTATTAAAGCTCTATTGCCGGTAATAATTGGATTTGTCTTGTTTGCTCCCCTACCGGGCGCTGCTCAGGTGCATACGTATTTGTTTAATAATAATTTTAACTCTTCCTCAGGCGGACCGGCACTAACCGAGCTGCTATCATGTGGAGCTTCCCCGGGGTCTTTTGGCCCCGTAACGGCAGTTACGGCACCGGGAGTATGCCAAACTTTTAATGCTTTTTGCTTTAACGCTGGTGGAGGTGTGCGGTACTCTAACCCGGGTAACATGATAGGTGGCGGCTATTCTATAAGCATGTATGTAAAATTTACAAATATTAGCGGTTGGGTAAGGTTATTGGATTTTCTGAACCAAAACAGCGATGCAGGGCTTTACATCATGAATCGCTGCATGAATGCCTATCCATGGCAGCAGCCGGTTGGTCCGTGCCCATTCTTTGTTGCGAACACTTTTTATCTTTTCACTTTTGTTAGAAACCCGTTAACTTTCAGAACAGATGTTTATGTCAATGGTGTGTTTTTTGAGCAGATATATGATAGTGATTACCCTTGGCTTAAGGGGAATGGCGGCATCAATTTTTTCAGAGATGATGATTCGGCCCCTTGTAATGTAAGTGCAGGTTGCGTTGCATTCATCCAGCTTACACCTACCCAACTTACGGCTTCAGAAATAGCCCAACTGTACGCTAGCCTACCTACGCTAATACAGGCCACTGCAAGTGTACCACCTAATGTAGGTATTACACCCGCCAGCGGTACAATAAATTGCGCCACCACGTCTATTAACCTTACCGCTACCGGCGGCGGCACTTATACCTGGAGCAACGGAGCAACTGTACCCAACAGAACAGTAACTCTGGACAGCACTTATACGGTAACTGTCACAGATGCTAACGGATGCTCGGCAAGTGCTGCATGTGTTATTAACAAAGATATTACTCCACCTACAGCAACTATTACCCCGTCTACAGGTACCTTAACCTGCTCCGCCAGTACGTTGACACTCACGGCTGGAGGTGGAGCCAGCTACAACTGGGGCAGCGGTATAACCACCCCCTCCAGAAGTATCACTGCGCCCGCGTCTTACGCAGTTACGGTAACCGGTGCCAATGGTTGTACAGCTACAGCAACTGCATCGGTGGGCCAAAACATTACTCCACCTGTAGCCTCGATAACACCCACCAGTGCCACACTCACCTGCACCAATACCGCAACCACCCTCACTGCTTCGGGAGGTTCATCGTATAATTGGGGGGCAGGAGTAACCACAGCTGCTAATACCGTTAATACAGCTAGTGCATATACGGTTACCGTTACAGGTGCCAATGGTTGTACGGCCACCGCAACAGCATCGGTTAGCCAGAACATTACGCCCCCTTCTGCCACCATAACACCGCCCGGCACAACACTTAACTGCGTGGTAACCACAACTACATTAACTGCCAACGGAGGCACATCTTATAATTGGGGAGGCGGTGTAACTACTGCCGCTAATACAGTAAATGCAGCTAACAATTACACAGTAACTGTAACCGGCAACAACGGGTGCACGGCTACCGCTACCGCCAGCGTAAATCAAGATCTTGCACCACCTACAGCTGCTATAACACCTACCAGCGCTACACTTACCTGTAGTACACCATCAACAACACTTACAGCCTCCGGGGGAGCCACTTACAACTGGGGCTCAGGCATAACAACAGCCATAAATACCGTAACGGTGCCTAACAACTACACTGTAACTGTAACCGGGGCAAATGGCTGCACAGCTATAGCAGCTGCTGTAGTAAATCAAGATATTAATGCTCCTGTTGCTTCTATATCACCGGCATCGTACACGTTAAATTGCACCAATACAAGCGTTACTCTTACTGCAAGCGGTGGGGCCAGTTTTGCCTGGAGTGGCGGTGGCACTGCTTCCACCAAAACTGTTAGTTCGCCAGGTACATATGTTGTAACTGCTACCGATCCAAACGGCTGTACCTCCATTTCGTCAGCTGTTATTACTCAGGATATCACTCCCCCTGTAGCGGCTATATCGCCAGCGAGTGCTACGCTAAACTGCAGCAACACTTCGGCATCGTTAACTGCAAGCGGCGGTGTAAGTTACGATTGGGGTAGTGGTATTACCACTGCCGCCAATACTGTTAACTCGCCAAACACTTACACCGTAACAGTAACGGCAGCTAACGGCTGCACGGCTACAGCGGCCTCCGTTATAGCCCAAAGTATTACAGTGCCGACGGCAGCAGTTTCACCAGCCAGTGCTACGCTGGATTGCATCAACACATCCACCGTACTTACAGCCAGTGGCGGAATTACCTACAACTGGGGTGGCGGTGTTACTACTGCAAATAAAACAGTAACTCTACCAAACACCTACACAGTTACAGTAACAGATGTTAATGGATGCACTGCCAGTGCTTCTTCAGTTATATTACAGGACATTACGGCACCGGTGGCTGTTATTTCACCGGCAGGTGCTGCACTTAATTGCGTTACATCCGCTGTAACATTAACGGCAAGTGGCGGAACTACATATGACTGGGGTGGTGGTATCACCTCGCCCACTAATACTGTAGGAGCGGCAAGTACTTACACTGTTACGGTAACCGGCACCAACGGTTGCTCTGCTACTGCCGCTGCGGCTGTAGTACAGGATTTTACACCACCTGCTGCTGCAATAACCGCATCTACCAATATATTAACCTGCAGCACCCTTTCAATACCACTTACTGCTACAGGCGGCACTGGTTACGATTGGGGAGGCGGCATTACCACGGCTACCAACACAGTAACATCACCAAACACCTATAGTGTAACCGTAACAGCTGCCAACGGTTGTACAGCCGTATCATCAACCACCATTACCCAGGATATTACTGCACCGGTAGTAAGTATTACACCGGCCAATGCAACACTTACCTGTATAGCAACCACCTATAACCTGACAGCTGCCGGTGGGGCAACTTATGATTGGGGCCAGGGTATTATTACCGCCATAAATAGTATTAGTACCCCTAATACATATACCGTAACCGCTACGGGCAGCAACGGTTGTACCGCTACTGCTGCTGCAACTATTACGCAAGATATAACTACGCCTAACGTAAATATTGCCCCTGCATCTACACTAACATGTGCGGTATTATCATCTACTTTGCAGGCTTCGTCTACTACGTTAAATGCCGCTTACGATTGGGGCGGTGGTATAGTAACTTCAGCCAAGACTGTGAGTACACCGGGTAACTATACTGTAACCGTAACCGACCCGGCCAACGGCTGCACAATCAGTTCAGCAGCAGCAGTAGCGCAAGATATTGTAGCACCTAATATTGCACTAAGCAACACCGGCACACTAAACTGTATTAGTGGCAACGTTACTATTAACGCCATTTCTACCACACCCAACGTAAGCTACGACTGGGGTGGTGGAAACACAAGTACGAGCAACATTGTAACCACTGCGGGTAGCTACACCATAACCGTAACCGACCCTGCCAATAGCTGCACAGCTACAATGGCCAATGTGGTAATTCAGGATATTGCCGCGCCGCCCGTAAATATCGCTACACCTGCGCAGCTCAATTGTATAAATGCGAATGTTACAATCATGGCATCATCTACAGTAGGTACCGCCACCTTTGATTGGGGTAATGGCACCCTTACACCGAACTATACTGTTACTGCACCGGCTTCTTACTCGGTAACAGTAACCAACCCTGCCAACGGTTGTACAGCAACGGCAACTACCACCGTGGTGCAAAACCAGAACGTACCTGCTGTTAGCATTATAACACCCGATACGATTACCTGCCATACCCCATCTGTAACTTTATCTGCCAGCACCAGTGCAGTTATACCTGCTTATAATTGGGGCAGTGGCAACTTAGGCAGCACTTATGCAGTTGCTGTACCAGGCACTTACACACTTACACTTACCGATAACGATAACGGATGTTCGGCTACTGCATCGGCAGATGTATATGATGTGCCGTTAATGAACCTGTCTGAAACGCACACTAATGTTAGTTGTTTTGGATTTAATGATGCCACTATAGACCTTACAGTAAGCGGTGGCCAATCACCGTTCAGTTTTACATGGTCGAACGGAGGCGCGAACGAAGACATTGTAAGCACTATTGCGGGCACACAAACGGCAACTGTAACCGATAACATTAATTGCACGGCTACAATTTCTGTGGCCATTACCGAACCAGCATCGATGGTTATTACCGAAACCCATAACGATGTTACCTGCTTTGGAAACAATAACGGCTCTATCAATATTACAGTTTCTGCTGGTATGGCTCCGTATGACTACCGGTGGAATACTTCAGAAATAATTGAAGACCGTACAGCACTTGCACCGGGCACTTATTCGGTAACTGCTACCGACTATAATTCGTGCTCGGTTTCAATAACTACTACCATTACCGAACCTGCGGAAGTTACTATGCAGCCCACCGTAACTAACCCTACCTGTGCTACCAATGGCAACGATGGAAGTATCAGCGTAGTGGTAAACGGCGGCACAACACCATATAACTATGCGTGGTCAAATAACAATACCACAGACACTAACCCTAACCTGGGAGAAGGGAGCTTTGGCATTACAGTTACCGATGCAAATTCGTGCGTAGTTACCGATATGTATACTTTAGCCTATCAATATGACTTTGTGGTTGATGCTGCGCCTTCTGTGTCGATTAAACTGGGAGAAAGCACCGTATTAGACTATACCCTTACCGGTAACACGGGCAACTATACATCTGTATGGTCTCCTGACTATGCGCTTAGCTGTGTAAATTGTGTATCGCCGGATGTAACGCCGGTATATTCTAAATTGTATACCGTAACCATTACCAACGATTTAGGCTGCGTATCATCCGACACTATGTCGGTAACGGTTGTGCCGCTATACGAAGTATTTGTGCCCAATGCCTTTACACCCAATGGCGATGGGGTCAATGACTTATTCAGCATTTATGGCAACCTTGATGGGGTAGAGTACATGGAAATAAAGATATTCAATCGCCTGGGAGAGAAAGTATACGAAAGCAGCGACCACCAATTTACCTGGGATGGCAGCTACAAAGGGGAATTACAAACTGCCCAGATATTTACCTGGCAAATGAAACTCACCTGGCTTAACGGCCACCGCGATGAATTGCGAAAAGGAACATTAACCTTATTTAAATAACAAAAATGCCACCGTTCCTGGTGGCATTTTTATTTACATGCATGGCTCCATTTAGTGTACCGTAACCGAACGGGATGCCACAGTGCTATTTGCTGAATGATTGGAAGCTGTTACATAAAGCGTATAAATGCCAGCTACCGGCGGAAAATAATTGCCGACATATCTTGCTGTTAATAAATTGTGCACATAAGGGTATTGAACAAAAGCGGTATCGCCTGAATCGTCAATTAGGAAAATACTCATTTCATGCATACCATCTTCTTCCGCAAGACTTACATCAATATGAATAGAATCAGGAATAGTAACCACGGTGGTATCGGTAGGTTGCATAATAGTAATAAGCGGAGGCGTTTTATCTTTTTTGCATGACGACACCCCTGCAAGCATTGTGAACCCGGCTACAAATGCAAGGAAATAAAACTTGTGTTTGAATTTCATTTGTTGATTTTTTTAAATCCTGCACAAAATATAAAATATAGATACCAAAGCATTGTATACCTATGCGCATGGATAAAACTTATCCGATAATTATCAAATGGCAGAACAAGTAAACATTTCGGTTGTTATTATAACTCAAGTGCAGGCAGCAGATAATGACCAAAATAAACATAAAACCGCGTTACGATGTAGTGGTAATAGGTGCCGGAATGGGTGGCTTGACCGCGGCTGCCATGTTGAGCCAGGCAGGATACTCAGTAGTAGTATTAGATGCTGCTAACCAGGCCGGTGGATATTTGGCAGGGTTTCACCGTAACAGGTTTCGTTTTGATACTGCTATACATTGGCTAAACCAATGTAACCCCGGTGGAATAATTAATACAGTATTTGAAACCATTGGCAGCGATTATCCCAAAGTGACCTGCCAGAAACGCATTAAGCGCTATACCGGAGATAATCACGATTACCTGTTAACGGATAATCCGGATGAGTTGAAACGGCAGTTGCAGGCAGATTTTCCGCATGAAAAGGAAGGCATTGAAAAATTTTTTAGCCATGCAAAGCAACTGGGCAAAGCAATGAATACCTGGGGAAATAATGTTCGCGCGCCTGAAACATATCATACGCTGGAAAAAGTGCAATACTTTTTTGAAACTGCAAGGTTTGTTTTTCCATTCATAAAGCACATTCGTTTTACCGGAGAAGAAGGCCTGAAGAAAGGCCTGGACAGGTATTTTAAAGATGAAAAATTGCAAAGCATGTTTTGCACTGAACCTGATTTGTTATCGTGCCTGGTTCCTATTGGCTGGGCCTATTTTAAAGATTTTCAAAATCCACCTCAGGGTGGTGGGCAGGCTTTTCCCGAATGGCTAAAGCATGTGATAGAGTCTTATGGCAACACTGTATTTTTTCATAGCCGGGTAACTAAAATTTTACTGAATGGAATTACTGCACAGGGCGTAGAGTTAGATTGCCGCGGGACGAAATACGAAGTGAAAAGCCGCTATGTAATTGCCGCCTGCGATGTAGAAACATTGTATGAAAAAATGTTGCCCGCTAACCTGGTTCCACAAACACTGAAAAACCGGTTACGGGATGCTTCGCTAT
>DATGXP010000220.1:0-11600 GCA_035298845.1 Chitinophagales bacterium | reverse complement strand
GCTGAGGTGAAAATCAGTTTTTTTATGGAACAAAAACAAATACTGCGCATATTTTATTGTGGCCTTTTGGCTGGCAGCAGTGTTTGCTTTTGGAACAAACTACAGGACGCTACTTTATTGCCGCGAATAGTGTTTGCTTTTGTATGGCTAGTCGGTTTCGCTCCGGTGTGGTTCAAACTGTTTTGGGGTAAAGAATTTAAAGCCTCCATTCCTGATATATTCTTTAGTGCATACGTTTTGTTTCATGCATTATCTATAGCACCAGCTATAAATAAGCCTGAGGCAGTGTACGAAACACAGAAAATATTCATGGTGTTTGTGTGCTATCTCGTATTTAAAGCCGGGCTTATACAGAAGGTAATCACCGAATCCGTTTTATTAAAAACTGTCTTGATAGTAAGCGTGGCTTATGCGGTTTTTGCGGTAAGTCAGCTAAGTAATCTGTTGGCCGTAGCACGACCGGAGGGTGATAACCTGTACAATATTAATGCCCTGGCGGGGCATAAAAATCTATACTCTGGCTTTTTAATAGTTACCAGTTGCTTAGTAGGCATATTGGCAGTTAATACAACAAAATTATGGCGCAAAGTTGCCGTAGCTGTAATTATTTTACAAATAGCCCTAATATTGATATTGCAGACACGGTCGGTGTTTTTAGCCACCATAATTGCTACAATCATACTAGCTGGCGGATTGTTTAAACTTAAACAACAAGCCGGCTTTGCATTGCTCAAAAAAGCAGCTATACCGGTAGCCGGGGTAGTGCTACTGGGTATTATTTTTTTTGTCGCCAGTGGAACATTCAGCTCAGTGCTAAAACGCCTCAACATGGCTAACTACCTGAATTCTGATACAGGGGCCGAGCGGTTAGTGTTGTGGTATAAATCATATTATATGCTCTGCGACCACTGGCTTACGGGTGTAGGTGCACGCAACTGGACCCTGGTCAACCCCTATTACACTTACAAGGGTATGTTCCGCATGATGTATCTCAACATGTCGTTTTTGCAGCCGCATAACGATTTTATATGGGTATGGTGCGAGCTCGGCATATTAGGCCTTATATCATTTATCGGGCTTTTTGTTTCGCTTTTATGGTCGGCTAACCGTGCGGCAAAAGCATCAAAAGAATTTTCCTTTAAGCTGGCAATGCTCATCCTGATCGCACAGCAAGTGGCCTTTATGGTATTTTCCTTTTTCGATTTTCCTAAGGAACGTATGGAGCACCATATTTTGCTTGTGCTTAGCTGGGCTTTTATTGCTTACCGCACCCAGGGCTTAGGCTATACCTTCACACTTAACCCCAAAGCGGTAAAGGTATTTCTGGCTTTTGTATTGGTGGTTTTAGTTAGCGGTGCCTGGGGCACTTATAGCCGCATGAAAGCCGACTCGCACATGCGCGAAATGCTGGCAGCCAGCGAGCGGGGCGACCAGCAAAGTGTAGTGCTTCTTGCACAAGAAATGACTACCCCGTTTTCTAACCTCACTCCCGTGGCTTTTCCTAAAAAGTGGTATGAAGGGGTAGCACACTACTCATTGAAACATTATGATGAAGCTTACGCATGTTTTATAGAGGCCCGCAAACAGGCTCCTTATAACCCAAATGTACTTAACAATCTTGGTGGCATGCAAACTTTCTTTAAGCAGTACGAAGATGCACTAAGCACCTACAAAGAAACCCTGCGCATAAACCCCAAAAACGACGATGCCCGTTTTAATGTATCCTTCACGTTATACCAGTTGGGCCGATACCAGGAAGCGCTTGATTCGGTGGGTAAGGTATGGTCCAACATCCCAAAGAAAGAGAGCTTTGAAAAAAACATTACAGCTGCCCGCGACTCTGTGAATAACTTACGATAGCAAAATCGTTTGTATGTATGAAATGGATATGTTAAATAGTATATTTGGCATACAAAAATTTGCCCGCTTATGAACAAACTGCTTACCCTGTTTTGTTTTACATTCTTATCCTTTATTGCTGTTGCTCAAATTACGGTAACACCCAATAATCATTGCGCCGGAGGAAATTCTTTCCAGGTAACTATCACCGGCATTACCCAGGGGCAGGTTCCATCTTCTACGTGCGGTAATATTACCACCGGTGGAATCACCAATGGTGCAGGTACGGTGATTATTAGTGCCTCCGGCATTAGCGCCCCCGCCACTACCATGACAGCCAATGTTACTATTCCATCGGGACAAGCCGCAGGCACTTACGGGTTTAAGCTAACCTTTGGTTGTGGCAGTACAGTTAGTTGCACCAACTGCTTTACTGTGAACAGGCCACCCACCGCAGTTTCGGTATCGCCGGCAGGCCCAATCAGCATTTGCCAGGGCAGCAGTACTACACTAACCTGCAATGCCACCAATGCAGTATCTTACCAGTGGAGAGAAAGCGGCAACATTATTAATAATGCCACCAGCGCCACTTATAGCGCTACAGCAGCCGGCGTATACTCGTGCGATGCAATAAACACCTGCGGCTCTACCCTTTCTTCAAATTCTGTTACAGTAACACTAAAACCCACACCTACAGTTACTGCGGGGGTATTGGAAGACACTATCTGCGCAGGAGATGTAGCCTATGTATATTCCGTAGCAGACATTTCAAGCGGCTTTGTAGCTACTTATACCTGGAATACGGGTTTAGTAGGTAATGTTACCGCAGAGAATATATATCCTACTGCAAGTACAACATACGTTGTTACAGTGTCCAGCGATTTGAATTGTACGGCCACAGCCACTACAAGTATTACCGTTAATGCTGTGCCTGCGTTATCACCATCGGCCACCCCTGCTACCATATGTAGCGGTGCTAACTCTACACTGGCAGCCAATGCCACTGCGGGTAGCGGCACTATATCCTCTTATGCATGGGACAGCGGGCTTGCGGGTAATACAGCCGGTGGCAGTGTATCGCCCACCAGCACAACAAATTATGTGGTTACCGTAACCAATAGTAACAATTGCAGCGCCTCGGCCAACGTATCTGTAAATGTTAACGCACAACCGGTTATCAACCCAAATGCAACACCACCTTCTGTTTGCCCTGGCGGCACTACTACCCTGGCAGCTAATGCCACAGCCGGTAGCGGCACCATAACCACCTATGCATGGGGCAGCGGCCCGGTAGGTAATGTATCGGGCGGCAGTGTATCACCCAATGTAGCCACAAGTTATAATGTAACCGTAACCAATAGCAACCTATGCACTGCCAGCGCCAGTGTGAACGTGGGAATAAATAGTGTGCCGGTAATAGGACTTACTGCTACCCCACAGGCTATTTGTAACGGTGGCAGCAGCCTGCTTGAGTCGAATGCTTCTGCAGGTAGCGGAACCATTACCAGCATCAACTGGAGCACTGCATTACCACAAAATTTACCAGCCGGCCAGGTTTCGCCATCCTCTACTACTAACTACACGGTTACTGTAACCAATAGCAATAATTGCAGCACCACTGCCGGTGTTACGGTTAATGTAGGCGCTACACCTGCTGCTGCACCAACAGCAATGGCCACACCAATTTGCGCCGGAGAGCCCACCACCCTGGCAGCCAATGCTACCGCGGGCAGTGGCACCATTACTACTTATGCCTGGAGCTCGGGTATAGCGGGTAATCAATCAGGTGGTAGCGTTAGTCCTGCTACTGCTACTACTTATACTGTTACCGTAACTAATAGCGACAATTGCACAGCCACAGGTAGCGTGAGCATAGCGGTAAACGCAGTACCTGTTGTGGGGCTTACAGCCACACCACAAGCTATTTGCAACGGCGGCAGCAGTTTATTGGAGTCTAACGCCACCGCGGGTAGCGGAACCATTAACAGTATAACCTGGAGCTCTGCCCTGCCACAAAATTCACCATCAGGTCAGGTATCGCCATCTTCAGCCACCAGCTACAGCGTTACTGTTACTAACAGCAACAATTGCAGCACTACGGCCAGCACTACCGTAAGTGTAGGCTCTACCCCTACAGTAACTGCTACCGCATCGGCCACTACAAC
This sequence comes from Chitinophagales bacterium, assembly GCA_035298845.1. Taxonomy (GTDB): domain Bacteria; phylum Bacteroidota; class Bacteroidia; order Chitinophagales; family LD1; genus Bog-950. The sequence continues at coordinate 7,596 of DATGXP010000220.1, read as the reverse complement.
CTGTGCAGGCGAAATCAGCACGCTTGAAACAAACGCCACTGCAGGCAGTGGTACTATTAGTAATTACGCCTGGAGCAGTGGTATTTCGGGTAATGTAACCGGCGGAGATGTAGCACCCACATCTACCACTACATACACAGTAACTGTAACCAACAGCGATAACTGTACAGCCACAGCCGATGTTACAGTAAACGTAAATGCACTACCGGTAGTATCGCCAACTGCCACTGTAACCGCTATATGTGCCGGACAAAGCACTGATTTGGCAGCCAACGCTACCGCAGGTAGCGGAATTATATCTTTTTATGCATGGAGCGAAGGAATTGCAGGCAATAACGCGGCCGGTACGGTTAGCCCCATAAGCACTACTACCTATATTGTTACCGTAACCAATACCAACAATTGCACTGCCACCGGTAGTGTAGATGTAACTGTAAACGACAATCCTACACTTTCACCTACTGCGCTGCCAGGCATCGTTTGCGAAGGCGAAATTACCATACTGGCAGCCAATGCTGTTACAGCTACAGGCACTATTACCAGCTATGCCTGGAGCGCCGGCCTTGTGGGAAATATTGACGGAGGAAATGTAACCCCGGCCATGTCTACCACCTACACTGTAACAGCTACCAATTCTTTTAACTGCTCTGCCACCGGTACTACTTCTGTAAGTGTAACACCTCTTCCAACACTGGCAAGCAGCTTTGGAACTATCTTCTGTCAGGGCGATACCAGCGTTATCACTATTAATAATAGCTACGACGGCTATGCCTGGTCCACCGGAGACACCACTGCCAGCATTCAGGCTTTTGCCAGCGGCACATATACAGTAACTGTATCAGCCGTTTGTGGTACTATGACATCAACGGGTCTGGTGGTTAGTGTAAGCGATCCGGGAATGCCGACCATAACTGAAAACATGGTTTCGGGTATGACTGCCCACTCAGCAACTGCGGTTTCTTACGAATGGTTCTTAAACGGTTCATCTATAGGGCCTGCAACCGCAGATTCGGTACTTCAACAGGCTGCAAGCGGAACCTACACGGTAAAAATAACCGATGCAAACGGTTGCACGGCTGAGTCTGCTCCATTTTCCTACGTATCAATTGGCATGCATGAAACTACCGGTAATATTGAAGTAAGCTTGATTCCCAATCCTGCAAAAAACTCAGTTATGATTAAAACTGAGCTGGCCGAAGGGTTTATGCTAAGCTTATTTGATATTAATGGCAAACAGATAAATACTATAGCGGCAACAGCTAAGGTTTTGAAGGTAGATGTAAGCAAACTAAATGCAGGGGTATATATTCTAGAGGTAAAAACAACAAACAGCCATATAGTTAAAAAATTGGTTGTAGAATAGCACAAGAGTGGACTAAGCTCCTACTTTAAAAAGCGCAGACTGTATATAATACTCTGCGCTTTTTTATTTTTTCCGACAAAAGCAGCACTTATTTGTGTTAAAATAGATACATTTGCAGCAAATAAACATCCTGTGAGAAAAATTTCAACCCTATTATTTCTGTTTGTAACCGTGGCATCCTTTGGTCAAATCACCCTTACTCCTAACAACGGATGTGTGGGCAGCACATTTGATATTACCATTACCGGTTCCATACCCTCTACCGGCGCAACACCCTGCTCAGCAGTTTCGGGTGTTTTTACAGGTGGTACGCAACAAATTGCAGTTACCAATCCGGTAGCCTCACAAGCGTCTCCTCCGGTTACTGTTTCGCTTACCATACCGTCTAACTTTGCAGCAGGCACCTACGATTTTCGCGTTTCTTATCAATATAATGGTTTCTGCTATAGCGGAAGCTGCGTTTCTTGTTTTACAGTAAATCCTAAACCTTCTAACGTATCGGTTAGCCCAAGTGGCGCCATAAGCCGTTGCGAGGGGCAAAGCGTTAACTTATTATGTTCTGCCTCTGGTGCCACATCTTACCAATGGACTTTAGACGGCGGTAACATTGATGCAGCTATCAATGCAGGCACATTTGCTTCTACTAATGGAACCTACCGATGCGTAGCAACAAACTCCTGCGGCAATACAATATCTGATAGCGCCATACTTACATTTAATCCACTGCCGACGCCGGCCACCATTAACGCCGTGGGCTCTATGCTTCATGCCAACTCAGCTGTGGCAGTAGAGTTTAAATGGTATTTAGACGGTACTGTTTTAAACGGTCAGACAGATAGTATGCTTACAGCTACTCAAAACGGTGCTTATACCGTAGAAATTACAGACGCCAATGGTTGCAAATCTACCTCGGCAGCTTATAACTACCCACAAACAGGTATAGATAATTTGGAGGGTAGTTTGTTTGCGTTAACACCCAACCCTGCATCGGGATTTGTTACAATTAATACGGACTTAACTAATGGGTTTACAGCTTATATTATTTCTACCGAAGGCCGGATAGTAAATTTAACTGAGTCTCAGAGTTCAACTGCACTTATAGATATAAGCAAGCTTGCCAAAGGTATTTATATGGTTAAGCTAAAGACTTCCAACGGCGAGGTTCAAAAAAGATTGACCATTCAATAACCCCACTACAAAAACAAATAAAAAGGGCTTCTGCATTGAAGCCCTTTTTTATTTTCAACTCCAATGAAATTGATGATGGTATTATCGCGTGTGCCTTTCCCTTTAGATAAGGGCGATAAGTTACGTGCTTACCATATGCTGCGGTATTTAAGCAAATACAATGAAGTATATCTATTTTGTATTTCGGAGGAGGCTATAGCTTTTGATGTAAAAGAACACCTGCTGGAGTATTGCAAAGAGATACACGTGTTCCCCATTAACAGGTATGCAAGCCTGCTTAAATGCGGCCTTTCAGCTACTTCTACTAAACCATTTCAAACGGCCTATTTTTACGATGCCGGCATACACCACCAAATAGACGAACATGCAAAGCGTATCAAACCTGTCTGTGCGTTTTTTCAATTGGTGCGTACTACTGAATATGCGCGAAATATAATCGGTGCTACCCGCGTGATAGATTATATGGACGCGTTCTCAACCGGATATGCACGTATGGCCGCTAAGTCGGGAGCATTTCAAAAGGCGTTATTCAATAATGAATCGAAAAGGCTTAAAAAGTATGAAGCCGATGTATTTGCCTGGTTTGATAAGCATGTTATAATTTCTGAACAGGATAAAGAATTGATTAACCACCCCGATAGAGAAAAAATTGAAGTGATACACAATGGGGTCGATGCCGAATACTTTGTGCCCTCATCGAATACTAAAAAGTTTGACCTGTTGTTTCACGGCAATATGAACTACCTGCCAAATGTAGATTGCGCGTGCTATGTAGCTGATAAAATACTACCTGAACTACACAAACGGGGCAAAGATGCTACCTTTCTTATATCGGGAGGTTCGCCAAATACCAGGATACTAAGCCTTGCCGGCCGAAATGGAATTACCGTTACCGGCTGGCTGGATGATGTGCGCAGCTCATATGCAGTTTCTGAAATTTTTATTGCACCGTTGCAAATGGGCACGGGCATACAAAACAAATTGCTGGAGGCAATGGCGATGGGAATACCCTGCGTGGTTTCATCACTGGCAGCCAAAGCACTTAACCTGCAGCACGGGCATCATGCGCTGATAGGCGATACCGCTAAAGACTACTGCGACCATATAGAAACCCTTTGGAACAACCCGCAACTGAATAGCCAACTGGTTAAAAATGCCCTGGCCTATACGCGCGAAAACTTTCGCTGGCAGGATAAGATAGAAAAGTTGCAGCAGTTTATATCAAATTAAGCCGCGATTGCTAATTTGCAACATGCGCCCGCTCAAGCTATTATACCTGGCTTTATTTTTCAGCCTACCCTTATCGGTAGAAAATTTCAGCCTTGGCTTTGGTATAAACGTACCCAGCGAACCCTTTCAAGGGTTTATAGCAGTGGCCTTGTTATTTTATATCAAGCCCTTGTTGGATTTATGTAAAACCCTCTACCGCAACCCACTTTTTATTGCCATTGCAGCATATATTGGCTGGAGCTGGATAAGCTGCCTGTATTCCGGATTGCCGGTTGTATCGGCAAAGTATACGCTGATAGAGACATTGCATGTACTGGTGTTTGTAGCCGGCCTGGCACTGGTGGAAAAGCACGAGCGTGGCTTTTGGATAAAATGCATATTAGCATATACAACATGCTTTATCCCATTGCTTTTGCATGGCCTGTACCTGCATGCGCAATACAATTTTGCTATCGATTTTTCGGCAGCAGCTATGCGCCCATTTTACCGCGACCATCCGCTATATGGCGTAGTGCTGGCTTTTTCAATTCCGCTTTGGGCTTATTTCTTTATACAAAAAAATAACCCGCTGGATATTTTAAATAATCGCCGGTTCACCGGTATTGTTACGCTGTTACTTCTGGTAGGCTTGCTATTTTCCTTTTCGCGCGCAGCATGGCTAACAACTGTAATTGGGGCATTGGCGGCAGTGTCACTTTTTTATGCTAAGCAATACTTAAAGCAACTACTGACTGTATTTGCAATAGGCCTGTTCATTTTAATACCGGTTGTAATTTTTGTGGGCCTCAACGTTCAAAAAAAGGAGGTGGTAAAAAACACTACCGTAGGCAACCAGCTACTCTCCTCGTTTAACTGGACACATGATGTAGCCAACCTGGAGCGGCTTAATCGTTACAAATGTGCCTGGCGGATGTTTAAAGATAAACCACTTACGGGCTTTGGAAACAACATGTATAAGTTTACGTACCTGAACTACCAGAAAAAAGAAGAAATGACCCGCATCAGCCTGAGCGATGCTTTGCCCGAAGCGCGGAATGGCACGGGTGGAAACTCACACTCCGACTACCTGGCTGCACTCACCGAGTTAGGTTTGCCGGGCTTTATATTTTGGTGTACCATAGTATTCTTCGCTCTCTTCTATTCATGTAGATTATATGTGAAGGATAGCCGGCCGGAATTTCAGTTTATCTTCTGCGCCCTGCTGACGTACTTTATACATGTGCTGGTAAACAACTTTATACACGATGACAAGATAAGCGCACTGCTATGGATGTGTTGCGCTGTAATACTCATTGCAAAGACCTCGGAAGTTGAAAAAACTACCGAATCCACTAAAATGAATCCAGTTCGCCCATAGTTACCCGTATTTTATCCAACGGAAACTTTGAGCTAAGATTATCATAGAGTATTTGCCATGACACAAACATTGGATACTGAGCAGCAAAAGCCGCTTCTACCTGACTGCCGCTATGCGATTGAAAGTAGATTTCGCTCGCTCCACACCTTTTAGCCATGCCGGTTAACAATGGCATCAACTGTTTTAGTTGTGAAGGCGAAATACTATCCATATCACCAATAAACAAAGCGCCGTTCTGCTTTATCCATAAAGTAATGCCTTCTAATTTTATCAATATACTACCGCCAAATTGCTTATACCTGAAAAAGTCGCTATTGCGAACGGCGGTTACAAAACCGCTACCGGCCAAGGAATTTGATGGCGCGATAGTTACCAATTGATTTTCGAATATCTTTTGCAAAGCATTATCTCCATAATACGCAGTGTTGGCTATCCGCTTAAAATAAGCGGCATACCTGTTGACCACATGTATACGGTAACCATTCATTGCTTCGGTAGATTTCCAGCCCAGCTTTTTAGGAAAAATGACCGATGAATAGCTGTTAGGAAACCCCCATAAAAAACCAATATGCTCATTGCGTAAGTTAGTATAGTTTCTTTCAATAACAGCTGTAAAAAGCCCACGTTTCATATAAGCGGGATGGGTCATGCTATCGCTGGACTGGGCCGATAACTCTACCTGGCCGTTATACTCCATGGCACATGGAATCATTCCATTAAAAGCCACACATAGATTATTGTGAAAAGCCAGATGGCCAAATCGCGCAGGTGTAAGGTACTTGGTGTTGTATTTAGCCTCGAAATAACCTTCAGGCAACCATTTTTTATAGCAGGCATGGTGCAATAGCCGTAAGTGATAAATGTTGCTGTCAGAAAGCCGTTCGAATGTAAAGTTCAATATTTCTTATTTGCTATAAACAAAAGCTGGTGCGCCGGTGAAAGATAAGGATTAGTTATTAAGCGGGGAATAATGCCCGTATCCGTTTCATATTTTGAATCGTGCAAATCTGCCAATACATTGTATTTGTAACCTGCTTTCCTGGTCAGTTGAATGGTTGTGTCATTATAAGCACCAAACGGTGCTGCAAAAAAGCTTACCTCCCTTTGTACAACAGACTCCAATATCTGTTTTGAATTACTCAATTCTGCCATTGCTTCCTTATCATCAATATTGCATAAGTTGGTATGCGTGCAGCTATGGGCACCAATAGTAAATAAGGGGTTAGCGGCTAATTCTGTTAAGTGCTCCTCTCCCATCAATTTCCAGTATATATCCATAGAAGAGTTGGCTTTAAATTTTGCATAAGGTGTTAGCACCTTATAAAGCTCCTCTATGAAATTGCGGTTCTGCCGGATAATGTGTTGCCTGATTGGCAGGCCCGAGTAATGAAAGTACCGCCCGAAAACATCTTTACTGTAGACTTCACCAGCCACGTTTAGGGTATCCGGAGCATAAGGCAATGTGTGGTCAACCAGGTCAGACCACAAAATATCCTTACCCTGCTGCCAAATGGGTGTAATAAAGAAAGTAGCAGGCGCATTATACTTCTCTAAAACAGGTTTAGCCAATTGCCAGTTATTCAGGAACCCATCATCGAAAGTAATCGCAACATTCAACTTACCAGGCTCAATATTGTCGTTTACATAATCATCCAGAGAAATGATGTTGGTAAACTGCGATAACAGTTTTATCTCTTCTTCAAAATACTTTTGCCCCCTGAACTTAGTATTGATCGATATGTCGTTTGTGTAATCAATACCATGATAAGCCAAAACTACTTTACCCTGTGCATTAGCCAGCACACCCGCAGGCAGTTTAGCTGCCCGCCATTTGCCTTGCAGATAGTATTTTGCTGTGCGCAGGTAATGCAAAGGGAGTTTCATGGTAAATGGTTTAAAACTGCGCTGCATACCACCTTTTGCCCATTAGCAGTAAGATGCTCATCGCTGTAGTAATATGTTTGAATACCCTGTTCTTCCGCCATATTAAGATAGTGAGAAACGCTCAATAAACTCTGCGCATTAAATTTGCATAACACACCCATAAGGAAACCCCAACTGGGGTGATCGCCCTTATCGCGAAACTGAGCACCCAGTTTTTCGTAATCAGCTTTATAACGGTCATTTACCCGCGAACAATGAGGAATTATAAGCACCAGCAGTTTGCCATCAGGCTTTACGGCATGATAGCAGGTGTTTATGGCATTGATATAGCCCACAGTTCTATTGAAGCTTTTTTCATATTTTTCGTTCAGCAGCAAAGCGCTCCTTTCAATAAACCTGTTATCAGCTTTTAGCAACAGTTTAACCCTGCCTGCATAGCCCTGCACCGAGAATGTATCATTGCCTGAAGGGGATATAAATCTCTGCTCATTATCAAATAACTTACGCAACGGCGCCAGTTTATAATTAAGCCATGCCAGCGAGTAGCAGGCATCTGAAGCCATCCAGTACAGGT
>DATGXP010000219.1:0-1677 GCA_035298845.1 Chitinophagales bacterium | reverse complement strand
ATACAAACAGGTGCCTGCCTACGGCCAAGGCAATACTATACGCATAGGAGAGCCGATAGATTTGTTTGTAGCACGGGAGTTACCTGAAGGTATAACTGTTGAAACAGAGTTGTATGACAAGATGGACTCCATAGCTGCGCCTGAGTAATTGCCACCTGATAGCACTAAATATCGTCTTGCAGGAGGGTTAAGCCAATTTCAATTGCTTTTCTGTTAATTAGTGTGCATACCGTTTGGCATTAATTATCCAATAAATTTGTTTTGTTTACGTTTACTGATGCTTATGAAAAAACTATTCTCAATTACCGGCTTATGCCTGATGGTGCTTTTTGCCATCGCGCAGGATGAAGAGCTGATAAACCTGACCTATAACCCTGCAGTATACCGTGCCAATAAAAAATACCAGCCGGCTAACCAGCACCGCTACCTGATTGACAAAGGCATTATTATAGTAAATACAAATACGCTTTCGTTACCGTTTGTAGATGATTTTACGAGTAACACCCTGGCTACTGTTAACTACCATCAAGACCATATTACCGATACGTTTAAAAATGTATTTGGCACATGCCTGGCCGTAGAAGGTGTGCCTTTGACACTTGGTTACTTTATGAATGATTCGTCGTATACTTATACCTACGATACGGCTACCCATACTGTGGACTCTACTGCTCAGTTGCCAAAAAACTTTACATTTTTTGGGCCTGCACCGGCCGGTTGCTTTAACCAGGCGCCCCAAACATTTCAGTATTGGGATGCATACTACCGCTATACGTTCGATTCGATGGGAAGGCGCATAGACTCAGTTCAGGTACCGCCTGATGAAACCATTTATTATGCACCGGTAATTTACTTTGCCGCAGATGAAGCAGATAAAAAGTGGTTTGACAGTTATGCTTATGTAAACAATACGTACCCTATTAACCCGCCTACCATAGGTGTGGCCACGCTGGATGGATTGAATGAATACGGTTTGCCTTATAACAACAGTACTAACCAAACTTACGGTACGGCTGATTACTTGACCAGCAAGCCGATAAACCTGGCGGGAATTACCGGCGCCGATTCGGTATATCTTAGCTTCTTTTATGAAGCGCGCGGCCTGGGCGATTACCCCGACAGGCTAGACTCGCTACTGGTTGATTTTTTAGATATTGCTGGGATATGGCACACAGTGTGGTCAGATACAGGCTACACGACTATTGGGCAGGCAAGTCAAAAATTTAAGGAGGTGCTTATTCAGGTTCCGGACCTGCCTATTGCGAATAGCTATTTCCACAATGTGTTTCAATTCAGGTTCCGCAATAAAGCATCGCTGTACGGCAATAATGACCACTGGCATATAGACTATGTAGTGCTGGACAAAAACCGCAGCGCGGTGGACACTATAATACAGGATATAGCTTTTGTATATCCGCTGCCGACCATGCTAAAGAATTTTACACTGATGCCGGCGGACCAGTTTAACCCTGCAACCGACCTACGGGATTCAATTATAATTTCAGTGCATAATATGGACCCGAATGCCAATAACAATCCACCGGCAACCAACTTTACCAAAGAAGTAAATGAAGTATATCCTACCAGTGCAATAGTACTAACAAGCGTGCTTCAAACATTTAATGCTGCCGACTATAGCTACATACAAATAAACCCGGCATCAGAGTATATAATACC
>DATGXP010000218.1:0-7176 GCA_035298845.1 Chitinophagales bacterium | reverse complement strand
GCACTGGCAGCCTACCCGCGGCCATTGGAAAACAACTCGCAGGAAGATTGCGGCGTTCCGGTTGACACTGTACCACCGTGCCCGCCGGCACTTACCGTGCGCAATGAGTGTGACCAGTACAACGGCCAGCCATGGGTAACTAACCAATACACCAACTACTTAAGCTGGAGCATACAAAACGATACCTGCTCGTCGGATATTAACCGCTACTACATCTATTATGGCAACGACTCGGCAGGTATGACCATTCTCGATAGTATTCTATCTAAAGATGATACCACCTTTAACCATGTGCTGAACCAAAGCCTGGCCGGTTGCTATGCAGTAACCGCCATTGACCGTGTAGGCAATGAGAGTGCATACAGCAATGTAGTGTGTATAGATAACTGCCCGTATTATGTGCTGCCAAATGCATTTACGCCAAACGGTGATGGCGCCAACGAGAAGTTTACTCCGTTTAAGCCATACCGCTTTGTGCCCAAAATTGAAATGAAGATTTACAACCGCTGGGGCGAAGAAGTGTTCAGCACTGAGGACCCCGAAATTAACTGGGATGGTAAAGATCAGAAAGGCAAAGAGGTAAGCGAGGGGGTATATGTATACGCAGGCTACTATTACGAGCAGCGCCTTAGCGGCCTGGTAAAAAAACCACTTAGCGGCGAGAAAAAGGGCGGAGGGTTTATTCACCTGGTAAGGGGGAAATAAACGATTACAATTTATCATGCTATATCTATGAGCCTGTTCAATCTATTCAAAAAGCAGCCATCTGCAACAAAGCCTGAAATACCTGCAGACACATTGTTTTTTCATGAAGATGACTTTTGCCAGGTTGAATTAGTGCCCGGAGAGAACCTGCCGTTTCTTAAAAATGAGATACAAAACGTATCTGATTTTGCAGCTGAGCATAGCACAGAACACGGCTATACAAGCACCTACCTGCGAAATGACCCGTCGGTAGAATTGGTAGATAAACAAATACCTACCTTTCAATTTGAAGAAACAGTAAAAATAAGTGGCCTTGAAAGGGCCGGTGCTGTAAGCACAGGTTATGGTTCAAACTACAGGGAAGAATGTAAGAACATTGTAGGCTATGGCAAGGGTTACTCGGCTATATATTACACCCATAATAATGGTATCGTAAAAAACATATGGATAACAAACCACTTTACATTAGATAAAGACAGGCTTACTGATTTTCTGATACAATGCGGGCAAAAATGGAATTTGTTATTAGTTGATTGGAATGAACCGGTAGTTATTGATATTTGCAACAAAGGAGAGATTGAAAAGTATTTAAACGGTTAACATGTTTACAGGAATTATAGAAACACCAGGCAAAGTAGTGGAGCTTAAAAAGCAGGACAGCAACCTTGACCTGGTAGTTAGTTCAGCTATAAGTAATGAATTGAAGATAGACCAGAGTGTGGCGCACAATGGCATTTGCCTGACAGTGGTAGAGGTAAAAGATGGATGGCACCGGGTTACTGCCATAGATGAAACACTAAAAAAAACCAACCTTGGATTAATACAGGTAGGCGATATAGTAAACCTGGAGCGCTGCATGAAAATAGGCGACCGGTTAGATGGCCACATTGTGCAGGGCCATGTAGACCAGACCGGTGAATGCCTGAGAGTAGAAGAACAAAACGGCAGCTGGCTCTATACGTTCAAATACGCCCCATCGGTAAACAACCTGGTGGTAGAAAAAGGCTCCATTTGCATCAATGGCATTTCGCTTACAGCCTTCAATGCAAAAAATAATTTGTTTTCAGTAGCCATCATTCCCTACACCTACGAGCATACCAATATAAAGCAGGTAAAAGCCGGCTCACTGGTAAACCTTGAGTTTGATATTATAGGTAAGTATGTAGCAAGGATGGCTGAGTTTAAGCAATAGCTTTATAATTACTTTTCTCCACTTTTATCATCTTTAGATTTCTTAGGTTTAACTTTAGTTTGAAACATCACCATTTCTATTGTTTCCTTTCTTGCGTTATAGGCATGAAGTGTAAATAGCACTATAAAGAATAGGCATACTAAGGGCCAATAGGTAAGAAATTTGATCTTAAAAAAGCAAAGCCCCAAAAACACAGAAAGTATTATCCCTGTAACAGTATTTGCCGATGTATGAAAAGCAATCCACCTTCTTTGCACCCAACTATGAATATTACTGGGTAAATAATCGTGATCAAAAGTTACAAAAGCATACAATTTTTCATCATCCCTTAAATTCTCTTTATCTTGAAGAATAAGGTTTTTTATTCCATAAAAAGATTTTATTGAATCAAACTCATAGTGCCCTTTTTTAAAGCAGAAAATAAAACGTAAACCGTTAATAGTAAAAGTTCCAATTAAATGACCCAATACCAACACCTTCCAGTAATTGAAAAATCATGCTCTGAGAGCTATCAAACACTGAGGAAAAAATACAATTTATCGATTTGCTTTCGTCAAAATACACCCCAACTAATAAAGATCCGATTAGTATAAGGGGAGGATACAAAAACCTTATTTGTCTTTCTTTGTCCATACATTAAAAATATAATAAAAAATCACTACGCACTTGCCCTCTTCAACCTATCATTTATTGCCCTGCCCAAACCCGTATCGGGAAATTTAACGGCCACAATTTCGGTTACATCGCTGGCATCCAGCCGGCGCATAGCGGCAAACAGGTTTTTAGCCGCCTCGTTCAAATCACCGGTGGGCGAGAGGAGAATCTGGTGCTTTTCATCTATACCGCTTATATAACTATCAAAGGCAATTACACCGGTTGTGTTGCTTACCGGTTGCAGTACATCGTACATGGTTAGCCGCTTACGCGGGGCATAGTGGCTCTTGAGCATACCCGGGCTTTGGGGGTTACTGCTTTCGTTTAGCTGCACCCGCACCTTACCTATCACCCGCTCAATATCTTCTATGGCCAAACCACCCAGCCGGTAAACCACAGGGCCGTCATCTTCAAAACCGACAATGGTAGATTCTACACCTATGTTGGTGGCCCCCCCATCCAGTATATAAGGTATTTTGCCCTGTAGCTGGTCGTAAACGTGTTGTGCCGTAGTAGGGCTTATATACCCAAAGGGGTTGGCACTGGGCGCCGCCAGCGGAAAAGGAAGTTGCTGTAGCAGCGCAAGCGCCACAGGGTGGTTGGGTATGCGTATAGCCACATTATCCAGCCCCGAGGTAACCAGGTCGGGTATCAGGCTGTTCTTTCTTAACAAAACGGTAACAGGGCCGGGCATAAAAGCATCTATCAGTTTTTCGGCCAGGGCGGGTATGTGCTGCACGTATTTACCTATCTCGCTTTTGGCATACGTATGTACTATCAGCGGATCGAAATGCGGGCGGTTTTTCACCTCAAAAATACGGAGCACTGCATTCTCATCCAGCGCGTTGGCAGCCAGGCCATACACGGTTTCGGTAGGTATGCCTACGGGTTGGCCCAGTGCTAAAAATCTGCTGGCGGCAACTATATCGTTACCTGTTTCGGTTGTCATTTATGTGCAAAGATAACAGAGTAAAAAAAATGCTAATTAGGGCACTTTTTCGAAACCCTTTGTTAATTTGCCATCTCATTTCGTTCATTAAACTTAAGAAACATGAAAAAACATTACCTGAAACTAAAAGCACTTGCAATTGCATTGGTGTTTGCCACATCGGCTTTTGCCGGCGGCAATGCAAATGTGCAGATTATTCACAACTCCCCCGACCCACTGGTAGCCAACGTAGACCTATGGTATGATGGAGGTAACGGGCAACAACTGCTTGAATCAAACTTTAACTACCTAGAGGCTACCAACTACCGGAATATTTACAGCACCTCGTTTTTCAAGGTGTATCTTAAAACCCCGGGCAGCTCAGCTAACGATGTAGCTATCGATTCGTTAACTACCTCTACCCTTTCAGGTGGCAATTTCCAGCTAGTTATTTCGGGTGTTAAGGGCAGCGGCTATGCTGCAAACCCTAACGGTCGCCCTACCGGCCTGCAACTGGGCAGGCTGAACGCAGCGCATGTTACAGGTACAGCTGCACCTCTGGTAGATGTAATCGCTTTTCATGGTGTAACCGATGCCCCGGGCATAGATGTGCGCGTGCGCAGCGGTGGCCCATTGTTGGTTAACAACCTTAAATTTGGCGACTATGCTCCTTCCTATTTGCAAGTGCCGGCTACCTGGTACCAGTTAGAAGTAATTGTAGAAGATTCTTCGGCTGTAGTTAATACCTGGATTGCTAACGTATCGGCTCTGGCCGGACAAGCAGCTACCGTATTTGCATCGGGCTTCTTAACTCCATCAAGCAATAACAACGGGCCTGGCATTGGCTTATATGCTGCCCTTGCCAACGGAACAGTTATTCCGTTACCGGTGCGTAAAACGGCCAATGTGCAGTTAGTACACAACGCCGCCGACCCAACACTGGACACTATCAACGTATATGTAAATACAGCTTTAGGTTTCCCTAAACTTAAGTTCCGTGGTGCTACACCGTTTATTCCAATTACAGCCGATTATCCTATTCAACTGGGTATAGTTTCAAAAACCGGCACCAGCTGGGCAGATACTATCAAAACCTGGACTTTCTTCTTCAATGCAGATAGCAACTACGTAGCAATGGCTACCGGTGTGGTAAACACCGCTAACTTTGCTACCAACCCGGATGCACTGGCTACCGGCCTTGATATCTCGGTTAAAGAAGGTGTGGTTATTGCCAATGGCAGCGGCACCAACGTAAGCTTTAACTTTGCCAACGGCGTAACAGATGCTTACGGCCTCGATGCCCGCATCAGAAGCAATGGACCATTGCTATTTAACGATGTAGCTTACCGCGATGTAGAGAACTACCTGCAGGCACCCGCTTATTACTATGCCTGGGAGCTTCTAAAACAGGATTCATCGCTGGCAGTAATTAATGCATGGATACTGAACCTTTCTTCATATGCGGGTTCAGGTATGTATATTTTCAGCTCTGGCTTCCTAACTCCATCGGCCAACGGAAACGGGGCGGCCTTAGATCTGTTTGGCGCACTGCCAAGCGGACAGGTTATTGCGTTCCCACGCCGTCAAACAGCGTCTGTTCAGTTTATACATAACTGCGCCGACCCTATTGCCGATACCATGGATGTATACATCAACGGTGCTAAATACTTTGGCGATTTTGTTTATCGCAATGCATCGCCTGTATTGGGTATTATGACTGCCAACTTCCCTATCGATATTGCCATGGCACCTAACGGTTCTACATCGGTAAATGACACCTTCTGGCATGAAGTACGTTTCTTTAGCCCGGGCCAGGTTTACATTGGTGTGGCACAAGGTAATGTAGGAAACGGCATGGCCGCTAACCCTGATGCAGTGGATAATAGCTTTAACCTTTACATACAGAACCCCGGCCAGATATCTGCCGCGGTTAACACCAACTTCGATTACTACTTTTTACATGGCGCACCCGATGCCCAAAGCGTAGATATTAAAACTATGGGCGGCAGCGTATTGTTCGATAACGTAACTTACGGTGAGCAAACTCCTTATGCGGCTACCGTGCCATCTAACAGCGTATTGCAGGTGCAGGATATTACCGGCGCAACCACATTTGCCAGCTACGAAGCTAACTTTGTAAACCGTGCAGGACAGGCTGGTGTATTATTAGCATCCGGCTACCTTAACCCTGCCGCTAACAACAACGGACATGAGTTCGGCCTTTACTTAGTAACTGCCGGCGGCGGCCCATTTGTAGCCCTGCCACTTTACAACTCTATTACCGACCTTAACAGCGAAATAGGTTTAACCATGTACCCTAACCCAACTACCGGAACATTGTTCATTAACTTCACTATGCAGAATGCAGAAAGAGTAACTATCGACATTACCGACATAAACGGTAAAGTAGTTAAGAGCGTATTGAACGAAACAGTAAGCGGAAACCAAAACATAGCAGTTGACATGAACGATGTGAGCAACGGTATGTATTTTGCCCGTGTTACTTCAGCACAAAAAACCAGCAACAACAAATTCACTTTAGTGAAATAAGTTTAGCAGGTCTCAAATTTCAAACAGCCACTTTGCGTAAGCAGGGTGGCTGTTTTGTTTTTCCTCCATACAAGTGTTGGGTAAGTCTGTACAAGAGAATGACTAGCAACTAATACTAAATTGCTAAGAAACAAAACCGATAAGAGGCAAGAATTATTTACGAATAGATAAAATTTCGATTTTTTCGAAATCTAAAAATTTGCTATAGGACGCTAAAACATTCTTTACCTTTTCTGAAACAATGAGAATAGGACGAGCAAATCTAATTCCAAAGATCCCTTCAACCTTTATGGAAGATTTACCAAAGCGTTCCCAGGTTATAAATATGTCAGACTTGTTTAAGAGTTGCTGTGAAACCTCTTTATAAGAGAAGAGGAAAGGGAGGATATATGTTTTCCCATTTTCTCGCAAATTGCTTCCAATCCATCCGTTCTTTTTACATACTGGGCATTGCCACAAAGGCTCTACACGAAGACTGGGGCTAAAATCAACCGAAGGAAACTCCGCTTCTGAAGTCATATGCCAATACGGCAACTTCTTACCACGTTTGGTTTCCGTTTCTGCAAATTTTATTTTACAGTCTGCTTGCAAAAGAGCGATGTATATTTCATCTGAAATTATGTAATCTCCATCCAGCGTTACATAGAAATTTTTATTCTTCGAATCAGATTTGAACTTAAAATTGCCTATATATTTTGCTCCTGTACCACACTCACTACAAGCATTTGTTAAACTATATTCAGACCCAATGCTTTCTCCGCTCTTTCCAATTAAAGCCCCACGATAATCCAGAAGATAATAATTCATATTTAGGAGGCTATAAATAATACAAAGGCTTTTTAATTAATACCCACCCAAATACTTCCTTATCACCCACTCGGCGGAGATTAAGGTGAGCAGCAGGAAGAAGATCCATTTAAGGTTAATGGCGCTTTCGGTCATAAAGGTATCGTAAAGGATAGGCTTAAGCTGGTTGCGCGAGTCAATCTCTTCGGCAATCTTCTCCATATCGTTTATGTAATGCATAGCACCGTTGTGTTGCGACGCCAGTTGATATAATACCTGGTGGTCGGAACGAGTGCGCATTTCTTCTAACTGTAAGGGGCTAACCGAGAAGCGGCCGCCGGCTGTGTAAGTGGCGTTGCCA
>DATGXP010000217.1:0-2665 GCA_035298845.1 Chitinophagales bacterium | reverse complement strand
TAACAATAAAAAGCCAACAATGCTAGTAAAGGAAGCACCAATTAAACTTGAAGGAATAAATGATAATATCTATGGAGGCTTTTGGCGACGCCTTGGTGCTCTGCTTCTCGATGGACTATTTACTGCACCTGTTATTTATTTTATATTATATGTAAACTCAATTGGCAAGAATGTCTACTTTATGACTTTACTACCCAATATAGCTTTTACGGTATTCTACTTTATATTTCTACCAGTAAAATACAACGGTACACCCGGAAAAATAGTAATGGGTCTGAATATATTGAGGCTGGATGGACAGGCTATTGGTTGGAAAGAGGCCTTTTTACGACATGTTGTATCATTGGGGCTTGTGCTTATAGGAACTGGAGTAATGATATATAGCCTGAGCATTGCTGATGATGAGGTTTTTAAGAGTTTGAGCTGGTTTAAACAACAAGAATATCTTATGCAACTTACTCCTATGGGCTTTAAGCTGTTTAGTTGGGCCAATAACGTGTGGATATGGAGTGAGTTTATTGTATTGCTTACAAACCCCCGTCGGCGTGCCATACATGACTTTATTGCTGGAACAATAATAGTTAGGCAAGAATATGTAGCAAGCCTTCTAGCAGTTATGGATACCGATTTAACAACAACAGAATCTGGAGCTAATAGCGGCCAATATTAAGATTACTACATTATTGGTAAGCAGGTTGGATATTCGTCTACCTGTTTCTTTAACTCAAGCTGACGACAATGACCAGCGCGCAAGAGCCTTGCTATAAGCTGACGGATTTATATACGTTGAATTACCGCCCACACCGCATTGAGTGGTCATCCGCCTGGAATAGGTGGGAATTTATAGGCCAGCCTTTTGATTGGTTTTCTCCAGCCGATAATTCATTTCAAACCTGATCTCTTCGTTTGGCGATTGTGCAAACTCTCTGATTACATTGATGGCTTCTTCTGTTCCTATATCAAACAGGGCGTGGCTGAACCATTTCGCAATGGGGCCGTCATCAGAGCATGTGTATTGCAGGTAATCGAAATTGGTCAACAACGCTTTTCTGATAAACTCAATACTTGAAGCGGACTGCGCCTGCTGAATTAATCTTGTGATTTCCTGGTGGCGATGATGATGTGGAAACAATAGTAAATCGTTTATCAGATCGATAAACGGCGCTATTCTATCCGATATATATAGAAGGTCTATAGCTTCATCTACCTTATAGGTATCGGCCGAGCGCATGGCTTCGCGTATCTGTTCAATTATTTTGTGGTCTTCTGCATAGTACTGATCTTCCATGTCCCCCTAATTCAAATTATACCCAATTCTTAGCTGGTCTAATTCTTTCAGCAGGTCGTTGTTTAGTTCTATAGAGCGCTGAGTGGCGTTTACGCCTACAGCTATGTTTTCTTCTGCATCTATAAACTTAAAGCGCAGCTTGGTTTTGCCGGGAAATTTGGAGAGGGTTGTATCCAGCTCCTCTATCAGTTTATCGGTTACTTCTAAGCTCGATAGTTCTAGCGTTAGCGATTTGGTGAGTTTGGTACGCACATCAGATAGCAGGTCTATCTTGCTGATTTTAAACTCAAACTCGTTCTCGTTGTTCCAGCGCTGGGCGTAGCGGCCAGATATGTGCAGCATGGCGTTAGGCGTTTCTACATAGGTTTTAAACTGCATGTAGTCTTTGCCAAACAGCGAAAAATTGTAAGTACCGGTAAAATCTTCGATAGTAAAACGGCAATACTGGTTGCCGTTTTTGGCAATCTTGGTTTCGGTAGTTGTTACTATACCGGCAACTTTCATTTCGCGGTTTTTTACCTTGTCTATATCAGCAAGGCTGCCGGTGGTAAATGTTTTTATCTCCAACCGGTAATCGTCGAGCGGGTGGCCGCTGATGTATATACCGGTTACTTCTTTTTCTTTTTTCAATTTCTCCAGCAAGCTCCATTCATCGCTGCCAAAGGCAGTGGGCTCGGTTAAATCTACACCGCCCTGCATGCCTCCAAACAATGAGTTTTGCTGGCTACCGGCAGAACCCTGCACGTTGCTGCCATAGCGCACGGCTTTTTCCAGCAGGTTCATACCGTCTTTCTTATCGGGCATAAAGTATTGCGCGCGGTGGTAGTTGGTAAATGAATCGTAAGCACCGGCATAGCCCAGCGCTTCCAATGCTTTTTTGTTTACAGCACGCAGGTTAGCGCGGCGGGTTAGGTCGTATATACTTTTGTAAGGGCCGTTGGCTTTGCGCTCGGCTACAATGGCTTCAACAGCAGCTTCGCCAACACCCTTTACTGCAGACATGGCGTAGCGTATTTCACCTTTCTGGTTTACGGTAAACATTACATCGCTTTCGTTCAGGTCGGGCCCCTTAACCGGTATGCCCATGCGGCGACACTCTTCCATAAAGAAGGTAATCTTATCAATATTGCCCTGGTTATTGGTAAGCAGGGAACTCATATACTCGCCGGGGTAGTTAGCTTTAAGGTAGGCTGTCTGGAAGGCTACAAACGCATAGCAGGTAGAGTGCGACTTGTTGAAGGCGTATTGCGCAAAGGCCTCCCAATCGGTCCAAATCTTCTCCAGTTTTTTGGCGTCCATGTTTTTAGCAGTAGCGCCTTCTATAAACTTGCTCTTCATTTTGTCGAGCGTCTTCTTATCCTTTTTACCCATGGCCTT
>DATGXP010000216.1:0-2829 GCA_035298845.1 Chitinophagales bacterium | reverse complement strand
GTTTGATGCAGGCCTTCTAAGAACTTTTGAATTACCTCGCGCCCCTTTTCGCTGGGCTTCGATTTAACCAAATGGTCGGGCGAATAAAACAGGATGCATTCATCAACCCGTTTGTTGTTAAACGCTTCTTTGGCTCTTAGGTAATTGGCTTTGTTTCTTGCCGCTTTTTCAAGGTTGGTGAGATTATCCATTGGAGGTTATTTATCTAGGTTGAACTATAAATATAAAACCAATTTTCATAGGAGCTGAGTTAACCTGGCATAAACAAAAATCCCTTTCCACAGGGTGAAAAGGGATTTACATAGTTGGCTACTTAATCTAGTAATAAGTATATGTCGAAATTTCAAGTGTATCCGTACCATAGTTGTCAATACCTACTTTTTTTGTTACCCGGTTTTGGGCATCAAAAGCGTAAGAAAATGCAGTCTCACCCGGAAGAAAGCCCATTCTTTTTGAGGGCAGGTTTTTTGAGTCTTTACCCAAAAAGGTAATACCCTTGTTGCTATTGCCTGTAGTGTTGGTTTTGTCGGTGTACTCGTAGTGTACATAAATCTTTCGGTCGGTCGTCAGGTTATCGCCTGTCCATTCATAAGTTCCCTCACCGTCTTGCAGCAAGTGCCAGGCGGCATCATACAGGTAAGTGTAGGTGGTATCTCCGGGTATCGTTTCTGTTGTCGCGTAACCTTCAGCATTAAGTGCATACACCCGCGTGCCGGCGTATGTGCTGGCGCTGCTTACCGTATTTGAGCCAAAAGTGTAGGTAGTAGTGCCATTGTTGTAAAAATCAGCATGCGTAATCGTACTTATGCGGCCATTGGCATCATAGGTATAGCTCTCGGTAACGTCATACCTGCTGTCTCTCGGGTCTGTGTAACTGTAAGTTTTAAGCTTAGCTGTTGCCGGCGTGTTATCCGTATTATCTTCTTTTTCGCAACTGCTGATACCTGTAAGCAATATGACAGTTAATGCCAAGCTTAATAAGGCGATTCTGTTTTTGTTCATGTTCTTGTTTGTGATTTAGAATTCAAATATAATAAATCAATCAAATGATATGGTGAGCCAGGTGAGAAAGAGAGTCCGGCTATGTAAACCTTTTCACCGCTTTCTGTTACTGTGCGGCTAAACTTGCAAAGCTGGTAATGTTTCAATTACTTTACGCAGCATACCAACCAGTATCTTTTTATGTCTAAAGCATCTACCACCCGGCTAGCCATTCTTCAAAAGGCATTCGAACTCATTTATACAAAAGGGTATCAAACTACCAGTATAGATGATATACTGGCCACTACCAAAGTGACCAAAGGCGCTTTTTATTACCATTTCAAAAATAAGGATGAGATGGGCATAGCCATGATTAACGAACTGATGAAACCTGCCCTCACCGGTAGTTTTATAGAGCCCTTGCAAAAGAACGAGGACCCTTTGGAGGCTATCTATAGTTTAATGCACAGCCTGTTAATGAAGAATGATTTTTTGAAGGTGGAATACGGCTGCCCTGCCGCTAATTTTACACAGGAGATGACGCCCTGGAATGCCGACTTTAGCAAAGTACTGAACGAACTAACCCAGCAGTGGACAAAAGTGATGAGCGCCGCCATAGAAAAGGGAAAGAAGGAAGGGCATGTGCGCAAAGATGTAAATGCCAAGCAGGTAACCCTGTTTGTAATGTCGGGCTACTGGGGCATACGCAATTTTGGGAAACTAGAGAATAGCAAGAAGGTATATCTGCCGTATTTAAAAGAGCTTAAAAACTATCTCAACTCATTGAAGTAATTTTTTTTCTAAAAACATACTAGTTAGTATGTTTTTCGGTTTATGTTTGCCACAACAATCCAAAAAGATATATCCAATACTTACATTTTGTCATAACTATACACGGTGGCTGGTGCTGGCGAGTTTGCTTTTTGCCCTCTATCGGGCATTCAGGGGGTATCTATCTAAATCTGCCTTCACCAAAGCAGATAACGCCATCCGTCACTGGACGGCCACCATATCGCACATACAATTGGTATTGGGTATGTTGCTCTATTTTCAGAGCTCACTCGTTAAATATTTCTGGGCCCACCGTAAAGAAGCGATTGGGGATATGGAGTTTTCCTTTTTCGGCCTGTACCACATGGCTTTAATGCTTACGGCAGTTATAGTTATCACCATGGGTTCGGCCCTGGCCAAAAGGAGAGAACCGGATATTGAGAAGTTTAAAACTATGTTACTTTGGTTCTCTATAGCCTTAATTATTATTTTCATCGCTATACCCTGGCCTTTTTCACCATTTGCAAACAGACCTTATTACAGATAATATGACACAATTATTAACAACTAAACTCGGATGGTTACGCATCCTTGGCTTTTTAGAAGGCACTACGCTTTTGCTACTCGTTTTTGTGGGCGTGCCCCTAAAATATATTTGGGATAGTCCCGAGCTGGTAAAATCGCTTGGACCTATCCACGGCGCTATCTTTATACTTTTTGTGCTCAACACCTTTAGCGTAGCGGTAGAGCAAAAATGGGAGTTTAAAACCACCACCTGGAAACTGCTGCTGGCCTGTTTCATCCCCTTCGGTACGTTCTATATTGACAGTAAGATTTTGAGTAAGGTGGATGAGAAGTAAGTGGTGGTTCTACTTTGCGCTAAGAAATCGGAGACATTTTATTTAGTGAAACTTCTAAGTGATACTTCGAAACACTTAGAAGAAGGGGGGCTACATTCCGGCTTATTAACAAGTTCGCATTGGTCCTGCTGAAAGTTGTGGGATAAGTCGCAACACCAAGTTTCAACTCCGTCCTGAAATCTGTTATTGCAATTTAAACTTCACCGGCAAGCCCATG
>DATGXP010000215.1:0-1732 GCA_035298845.1 Chitinophagales bacterium | reverse complement strand
GTATGTCTTTGTTCATGCAATAGATAGTGTAGCATAAACATAATCAAGACTTCCGAAGTTGGGACAAACAAGACTTCCGAAGTTGAAAAAACTTCGGAAGTCGGAAAACTTCGGATGTAGTAAAACTCCGGGGCAGTCTTTCGACATGCCCCGGAGAGGCTGAGTTATGGTTTTGCTTTAACCAGTTTAAGTATCTTTTTATCGGCACCGTTGGTTAAGGCCAGGTGATAAACACCTGAGGGTTCGTTGCTTAGGTCTACAATTACCTGGTTGGTACCAGTATGCAGGTTAAGCGAGCGGCTTTGCAACCGCCTGCCCGTAAGGTCGGTTAATGTTAGCAGCATAGCAGCTGCCTCGTTTAACGAAACCGAAACTATTGCTTTGTCTAGTACGGGATTAGGCAAAATGCCATCGATGTATATATCGCGCAGATTGTCTACACCGGTAACGGCGCTGTTGCTGTTTACGCTTACGTTTACATTATCCTGCGATGGGTTATTAGCTGTAAGGGTTACATTAAGCGGGTAAGGCACCTTGTTTATTTCTTCGGCATATACCTTATAGGTACCCAGCGCCAGGTTGCTGAAGGTGTAGCGGCCCATAGCATCGGTATAGGTAGAGGCCACCGGCACATCATTTACAGTAAGCAGGTTTATTTGAATGCCCGGTAGCGGGTCTCCCTCGCTGCGGCTTTCGTTATTGTTGCCAATAGCCAAGCCAGCGCCCTGCGAAACCCAGCCCCCTACAAAACCCGGCCCACCGGGGTTTACACCGGCTGTTAAATTGATATCAATATTGTATTGGTCGGTATATAAACTTACCGGTGTGGCATTGGCCCAGTTAAGTTCATTGCCATAGTAAGTGGGCAGGTAGGATGCATAATCCACATCGGTAGGCAGCAGGGCTGCTTTTACATAATACACGCCTTCATCTGCCCTGAAATAATAATCGCCCAGGCAGCCAATGCCCCCCGAATCAATCGTGTTGTAGGTGTCTACCAGGCTTAAAAAGCCGGGTGTTTCTTCACGTATTAAATACACCGTAGAGGCACATGCATTAATGCTGCCCTTATGCACCTTGCCAAAAATGGAATATGTGGGCACCGGTGGCGGGGCTACAACTACCGAATCGCAATAGGTATCGGAGCATTGCCCGTCGCTAACGGTTACACACACATTGTATTTACCAAAACTGCCGAAATCATGCGTAGGCACATAGTCGCTTGAAGAACCACCATCGCCGAAGGTCCAGGCATAGGTAAAGGTGCTAAGGTTTGAACTATCGAAGGGGGAAGGGAAAAACTGTGGGGTTGTAGTGCCCGGTGTAGAATAATAAAAACCGGCGGCACAAGGATTTTTTACCTGTATATATTGTAAGGCTGTATCCATGCACGAGTTGGGAAGCGTAACCTCTACCCGCACCCAGTACCAACCATAAGCCGGAAACGTAAATACCGGGCTGGCATTGGTGGAGGTGAGCACAGGTCCACCGCCAAGGTCGGCCACCCAGCTATATGTAGCGCCGCCGGGCATGCCGGGCACGCTCAAGGTGGCATCCAGGTGATTGGTAGTACTGTTGATATATGGCCCGAAATCGCATATGTCAATTACCAGCGTACGGCATGAATCTATAGTGCAACTGCCATTATCGTAGTGAAAACAGGCAGTATAGGTGCCCGACTGCGTATAGGTGTGCGATGTAAAAAGTTCCTGCGCCGTATCGCCATCGCCAA
>DATGXP010000214.1:0-3175 GCA_035298845.1 Chitinophagales bacterium | reverse complement strand
CTCCACAAATAAGAAGTAAACACCGAATCGCTGGTAAGGGTTACACTACCACCCGGGCAGAAACTAACCGGGCCGCCTGCAGTAATGGTGGTTGGTGCCGGCGGGTTAAATGTAACATTGATGATATTGCTGGTAAACTGGCAGCCGTTAGCGGCTGTTCCGTTAAGAAAATAATTACCCGGTGCGGTTACATTGATAGAAGTGCCTGCGCTATTATCACTCCACTGGTATTGCACAAAAACTGAATCGGCAATCAGGTTTATGTTGCCCCCCGCACATACCGGTATGGTATTATCGGCACTAATAGTTGTAGCCGCTGGTGGGTTAAAAGTTACGTTGATGGTGTTGCTCATGTACTCGCAGCCATTGGCATCGGTACCTTCCATAAAATAGCTACCCGGCTGGGTAACATTCACAGAATTTGCGGTGCTGTTATCGCTCCACAAATACGAAACAAAAGTTGAATCAGAAACCAATGTTACATTACCACCTGCACATACCGGTATTGGCCCTCCGCTGATAGATGCAGGCACAGGCGCAGCGTAAGTTACATTGATGGTATTGCTTATGTACTGACAACCGTTGGCGGCTACTGTAGCTACAAAAAAACTGCCCGGCGCAGTTGCCGTAAGGGTGCTGGCATTGGTAGTATCGCTCCACAGGTAAGCTACATAAGGCGTATCGGTAACCAGCGTAACACTACCACCTGCACATACAGGTATATTGCCGTTGGCGCTAATAGTGGTAGCCGATGGTGGGTTAACTGTTACGTTTACCGTATCGGTATTGTAGCAGGCAAATTGGGTAACCGCTACAGCATAAGACACCGTTACCGGGGCGCCGGTAAGGTTAGGTGCTGTGGTAAGTACCGGGTTAGAAATTGAATCGTTATTCAACCCGTTGGCCGGGAACCACTGATACTCATAGCCCGGTGTATTGGCTGTGCCCAGCTGCACCGAACCGCCTGAGCATACCGTGATATCGGGACCGGCATTGGCCACAGGGTTATTATTTATGGTAACCTGCTGCGATATCTGCTGCGATATACAGCCGTTATCATTTACATCCAGCGTAACTGTTTTGGTACCGCCGGTAGTCCACATAATTTCATAAGGCCCTTGTCCGCTGCCGCTTACTACAGTAGCACCATCAAAACCCCAGGTATATGTAGCTGACGGAGAACCGGTACCTGTATAAGTAACCGTGGTAGTGCGGTTAATACAAACCGGATTGGGATAGATTGTAAATGACTGTATTCCTCCACCGTTGATAGTCACATTTACTGTATCAATATCAAAACAACCCCAACGGTCCAGCACCGTTACTTCATACTGAGTAGTTACTGCTGGGTTTACGTTATAGGGGTTAGCGCTTGAGTTGCCCGGGTTCCAGGTATACGTATAAGGGGTTGAACCCAACAAAGTGGTAGCATTAAGGGCTATGGGGTTGCCCGCACATTGTGTAACATCGGCATTGGCCGTAATTACCGGACACAGGTTAACCTCAATTACCGATACGCTGTTACGGGTGCATGGAAGGTCGTTCCAGGTGCCCGATGAGTATATCTGCACACAGTCCTCGCCGTTGGCGCATTGAAATGAATTGCTGCTTGAGCAACCGCCCAACCAATCGGGGAAACTACAGCAGGTTGCGCCCTGCCCGTTGTTATTTGGTTCGCCACCTGCCCAGTTAAGGTAACTCATAGGGGTTCCATCTAAGGTTACCCAGTTACCCTCTGATGCCTGGTCGGTATAGCCCAGCCATACAGCATCTACCCCCGATATAACACCGGCAGCATTCAGCGCATTTACTACTGCTGTGTTCTCTGCAGCATCGTTAAACACTACTAAGTGCGCACCTAAAGCACGGGCATCTGCCTCGCTGTTGTTCGCATTCTGCGATTGTGTATTGATAAAATACAAGCTGCAAGGCTGGCCGACTACACCATTCAACTCCTGGTAACCGTTTTGTTGAACAAAAGCGGTACGCAATGCAGTAAGGTCACATCCCGGAGGGCCTGTGCATACCTGTGCAGTGATTACAGCCGTATCCAGCGAGTAGCACCCCCATCTGTCGGTTACTTTTACCTGATAAGAAGTAGTACCGGTGGGAGTAATGTTTATACCCGAGGTAGTGGCAATTTGAGTTCCCGATGGCAGTTCGTTCCATACATAACTGTAAGGCGAAGACCCTAACACTGTGGTAGCCGATGCGTGTGTCTGGTAATTGGCACAAACAGGCTGTGGTGGCACATTGGTAGTTATTTGCGGGCAAAGGTTAACTTCTATAACCGAAACACTATTGCGGTTACAAGGTAAATCGTTCCACTGTCCCGATGAATATATCTGTGCACAGTCTTCTCCGTACTGACAGCGCCATGCTTCATTGCTTTGACAGCCGCCCAACCAATCGGGTATACCGCAGCAACTGCTGGCCTGGCCGTTGTTGTTAGGTTCGCCGCTGGCCCAATTAAGGTAACTCATAGGTGTGCCATCCAGTGTAACCCAGGTGCCCTCATTAGCATTATCCGTATATCCCACCCAAACTGCAGCTACCGATGAAATTACTCCCGAAGCATTAAGCGCAGCCACTACGGCATTGTTTTCGGCAGCATCGTTAAAAACTACCAGGTGCGCGCCCAGTTGCTGTGCATCAGCCTCCGATTGGTTAGCATCCTGCGAAGCAGGGTTTATAAAATACATACTGCAGGGTTGCCCAACCACACCTTGTAGTTCGGTATAACCCCGGGCAACAAATTGATTGCGTATAGTTTGTATATCGCAACCAAAAGGTTGTGCATTTGTAAAGAAATAAGCAAAAAATGAGAGGGTTAAGAGTAGAAGTCTTTTTTGCATTGATGTTAATTTGCGAATTGCGAATATGGGTGAAACCATTTGAATTTAAAACAGTGAATGCTTATAGAGTTAATTTGGCTTGTTTTGGTTGCTTTTATATGGCTATTTATTCTTAACAATCCGGGGTGCTATAAAGTTTGACACACCCGCCGATATTGTGCTGCTGGTGGTAACTGCAGCGCCTGGCTTGCTTTTAAACCGCTTGCGTGTAATTAACAGCTTATCTGCCTCGCCCAGTGGGTCTATGGTAAGGCCTCCCAGCCAGTTTATCGCATTCAGGTTTATGGTGGTTAATATGCTCTGCGTAGCATCAGCTGCCC
>DATGXP010000213.1:0-1970 GCA_035298845.1 Chitinophagales bacterium | reverse complement strand
CATTGCATATCCTTGTCCCCTCTTGTCGTAGGGGCCTTATACTTTTTAGATACTTCACGCATTGCAAGACGGACAATCACTACTTTGGAATTGACTTGGATTAGGCATGTATAAAAATGATAGGTGTGCAAATGCGTTAGTACCAAGTGAATTTACAAGACTTCATTTCTGCCATTAGTATTGTTTTGCAAGCTGGAGAGGGAGAGGTCCAATCTGAGCTAGATACAGCCGCACTTTCTGGTATAAAATTGATTTTATGCAGATAGATATCTTATTGTTAAAAAGTAAATATGTCGAAGATATGTCTTTTGAATTAATTGATAATTTAACAATATTAAATTTGGTTTATACATTTTAATCTTATTATATTTACAATCATTAACACATTAAGCAGTACTGCATATTGGCCCACAGTTTATTTGGCACCCGCCTTTTATCCGTTGACAATAAGCTTCTATTAAAGAGACTAAACCAAATTAATATAAACACCTAACACCCTACAGCACCCGGTAACGGTTGCTATTCACGCTATTACATTAAAACCCCCTTACCTATGAAAGCCACCCACATTTTGGTTATGCTATTGCTATGCCTAGCTACCAACGCCCAAACCACTAGTATTCCTTACCAGGCAGTAGCCCGCGATTCCTTTAATACACCGTTACCGGACAGGACTATCTCACTCAGGTTTTCTATCCGCGAAGGTAGCAGTGGAGGTACTGTATTATATAAAGAAACAGATAGTGTAACTACTAATAAACTTGGTTTGTTTACCACTTACATAGGTGAGGGAACGCCCGTAACCGGTACATTTGCAAGTATTAACTGGGGTAGCGGCCCCAAATTTTTGCAGGTAGAAGCAGATGCTTCGGGCGGAACTTCTTATACGAGCCTTGGCACAAACGAACTCAAAAGTGTTCCTTTCTCTTTAAGGGCAGCCAGCGCCGATAATGTGGCGAGTGTACCCAACAAAAGAGTGCCTTATGCCGCCGGTAGCGGGCTCACCAGCGATGCTAACTTTACGCGCGATAGTGCCGGTGGTAATACTTATATAAAAGTGCAAAAAGGGGATAGCAGATATGGACTTAGCCTTGGCGATTCAACTCAAATAAAAGTTGGACCAAGCCTGCTAAATATCCCATCGGCTGCATTAACGTATACGGATACCATCGATGACCTTTCCATGGCAATTGGTGTGGGAAAAGTGCCTGGGTTTGGTATAGACCAATACGGTTTCCTGAGCCTAAGTAATAATGCAGGCAATTATGCAAATATTAGTTTTCTTGATTTTGCGGGTGAACCAATAATAATTGCCGGAGCTAACCACGGCGGCCCCTTTGATCACGTTGGCAGCAATTTGCAGTTAACCTCTGAAGAGTCAATATTAACGTGGCGGAATAACGGAAGTAATGTGCATGGAGTTGTTGCTGATTCTACGAGTTTAAGACTATACAGCAGTCTAGATTCGGTTATGAAATCGTGGACATGGCCTCATACGGATGGAACAAACGGCCAGGCGCTTGTCACTGATGGAGGCGGTAATTTAAGGTGGGCAAACGGATCCGCAGGAGCAACAGGTGCTACCGGGGCAACAGGACCAACTGGAGCTACCGGCGCAACTGGTGCAACTGGAGTAACTGGCCCAACGGGCGCTACAGGTGCAGATGGCGCAGCAAGTGCCTGGGGTAAAACAGGCACAGCATCTACTGATAGCGCCGTTAATTTTATTGGTACTACCGATGCCAGACCTTTAATCGTAAAAACAAATAACACCGAGAGGGCCCGGATAGCATCAAACGGTTATCTGGGAATAGGAAATACATCACCAAGTTTTGCTGTAGATATTGCAAGCCCCAACGTTAACTCACTTGCATTTCAAAGAACCGGGGTAAGTGCTAAAAAATGGGGATTCACTTCAGATAATTCAGCATCCTATTACTATAACGTAACAGATAATAAAAGCGGGTTAG
>DATGXP010000212.1:0-4160 GCA_035298845.1 Chitinophagales bacterium | reverse complement strand
GATGAAGCTGATTTTTGTAAACCTTGGGGTGTTTTTGTTTTTCGGTATTTTCTATCTCATCAGTTTTATAATACAAAACACAGCTATTTATGCATTGATACTTAGTAAACTCGAAACACCTGCCTCGCTAACCACCCTGTTGTATCAGCCTTGGTCAGTTTTTACTTACATGTTTTTACACACTGCCTTTTTGCATGTTTTATTCAATATGCTTTGGCTTTACTGGTTTGGAGAAATATTTGTGCTGCATTTAGGCGATAAGAAAGTATTGCCATTATACATTCTGGGCGGGTTAAGCGGTGCGCTTATCTATATACTAGCCTATAACCTTATTCCCGTGTTTAAGCCCGGAATAGAAGTTGCCATGATGCTCGGCGCTTCTGCCAGTATTTTTGCCATCGTGTTTGCCGCCGCAACACTTAATCCCGACTACGAAATAGGGCTAATGTTTATAGGCCCGGTTAAGATAAAATACATTGCGCTCGTATCATTATTGCTTGATATTATCAATATACCTTATGGCAATGCCGGTGGCTACATAGCCCACATAGGCGGGGCGCTGAGCGGCTTTTTGTATATCCGTTCATTGCAAGGTGGGTTCGATTTGTTTGGAATATTTAAGCCTGTAGGCAACCTTTTTAAACGCAAACCTAAATTAAAAGCAACCTATAAAAATGAGAGCTATCAAAAGCCTGCTCAAAAAAATATAGGCAAAACCGAACAACAGCGCGTAGATGAAATATTGGATAAAATTGCGCGTTCTGGTTACGATAGCCTTAGTAAAGAAGAAAAAGATTTTTTGTTCAACTACAGCAAAAAGTAGTTTGTTCGCCCGGTATTTATAAATAGTAATACTCAACCCCTTGCTCCGTATTTTTTTTAAAACCCTTAATGTAATTGCCCTTGTAGTATTGCTATGCTCGTGCCTGGCTACTTATATTTCGCCTACCCAATACTGGCAGTTAGCCTTTTTGGGCTTTGCCTTTCCGGTAGTACTGGTGGTTAATTTTTTCTTTTTGCTGCTATGGATAGCCAAGCGCGATTCGTTCGGCCTGATATCGCTGGTGGCTATTGCACTTACCTGGAACTTTATACACGCCACTTTTGCGGTAAATTTTACGGCAGATAATACCGAGCAGGGTGTAAAGGTGCTTACCTGGAATGTAAAGAACTTTGACCTGTATAACTGGAATAAGAATACCGAAACCCGCGAGCAGATGATGGCGCTTATTAAAAAAGAGAATGCCGATGTACTTTGCCTGCAGGAGTTTTATACCAATAACCAGTTGTTTCATAACCTGGAATACCTGCGTGATACACTCGGCTATAAATACGTTCACTTTTTCCCTTCGGTAGATTTAAAGCGCACGCCCAAAAGCAAGGTGCAAAAAACACTCTGGAAATCGGGCGAACTGCATCAGCAATGGGGTGTAGCTACGTTTTCTAAGTTTCCGATGGTGGATACCGGCGTAATAGATTTTGAAAACTCGCTGACCAACAACTGTATTTTCACCGACCTGAATATTAATGGTAAGGTTACGCGACTTTACAATGTGCATTTTCAATCTATCCATTTAGGCTACGATGATTACGCTACACTGGATTCGATAGAGGTAAACCAAAGTACCCGCTGGGCACCGGTGAAGAACATAATGCGCAAAATGAAACGCGCCTATACCAAACGGGCGCAGCAAGCCAATGCGGTGGCCGAAAGCGTAGACGGCTTTAACGGGCACAAAATCCTTTGCGGCGATTTTAACGATGTGCCGGTATCTTATACCTACAGCACAGCGCGCCATAAATTACAGGATGCTTTTATTGAAAAAAGCAAAGGTTTTGGGGCTACGTTTGCCAATAAATTCTCGATTTTCCGTATAGACTACACCTTTTTTGATAGCGAGATTAAGGTCAACTCTTATCGCACAATCAGCGAGCCACTCTCTGACCACTACCCGGTGGCGGTAACGTTCTCTCTATAGTCTGTTTTCAACCTAAACACTTTCTATATATTAGCACCCTTATGCAGGAACTTAAAATATACAATACCCTTACCCGCGAGAAAGAAGTTTTTAAACCGCTCAACGCCCCTCACGTAGGCATGTATGTGTGCGGCCCTACTCTATATAGCCACGCCCACCTTGGCAATTGCCGCACGTTTTTATCTTTTGATGTAGTGTTTCGTTACCTGAAGCATCTGGGCTACCGTGTGCGCTATGTGCGCAACATTACCGATGTAGGTCACCTGGAAAGCGATGGGGATGAAGGAGAAGATAAAATTGCCAAACGCGCCCGCCTTGAGAAACTGGAGCCTATGGAGATAGTACAACTATATGCCGTAGATTTTCATAAAGTGCTGGATGACTTTAACCTGCTGCCACCCAGTATAGAACCAACTGCGAGTGGCCATATCATCGAGCAGATTGAAATGACCAAGAAGATAATGGAGAATGGCCTGGCATACGAAGTAGATGGCACCATTTGGTTCGATGTAGAGAAGTTTGCGAAAGATTATCCCTACACCGCATTGAGCGGCCGCAAGCTGGATGAAATGCTGGATGGCACCCGCGAAAACCTGGAAGGACAGGATGCTAAAAAAGGCCGGCTTGATTTTGCGCTATGGAAAAAAGCAAAGCCCGAACACATTATGCGTTGGCCAAGCCCGTGGGGTGAAGGGTTCCCTGGCTGGCACATAGAGTGCAGCGCCATGAGCAGCAAATACCTGGGCGAAGAGTTTGACATACACGGCGGCGGTATGGATTTAGTACCTACGCACCATACTAACGAGATTGCGCAAAACGTGGCCTGCTGCAAAAAATCGCCGGCACGTACCTGGATGCATACCAACATGCTTACGGTTAACGGACAGAAAATGAGCAAGAGCCTCGGCAATTCATTTTTACCGCAGGAGCTGTTTACCGGTAACCATAAACTGCTGGAAAAGGGCTACTCGCCCATGACAGTCCGTTTCTTTATGCTACAAGCGCATTACCGCAGCACGCTCGATTTTTCAAACGTTGCGTTACAGGCTTCAGAGAAAGGTTATCAGCGCTTGATTAATGCTATAAAATTATTGCCTGGTTTAAAGACCTCTGAGAAATCATCGGTTAAGGTAGAGGACGTAAAAAATAATGTTTACAATGCTCTAAACGACGACTTCAATACACCAGTAGCTATTGCCGGCTTGTTTGAAGGTGTAAGTATTATCAACTCGGTTAATGATGGCAGCCAAACCATTACCGCAGCCGATAAAGAACAGTTGCAAAAGCTGTTCAATGATATAGTTGTAGAAGTATTGGGCCTGAAAGTAGAGGAGGGTGCATCATCGGATAAAGTAGAGGGGCTGATGAACCTTATACTTGAACTACGCAAAGATGTGCGCGCCAAAAAAGACTTTGCAGCATCGGATAAAATTCGCGATGAATTGCTGAAAGTAGGCATACAGGTAAAAGATGGAAAAGAAGGCGTTAGCTGGAGTTCTAATTAATTAGTTACATGAACAAATACATATCCTTTTTGGTTTTACTCTGCCTGGCATCGTGTGATAGGTTTAAGAGCCAGCAGACAGAAACACCAGTTGAAACCAAGCCTGCCGTAGTTGTAAATGCACCGGCCTTCAACAGCGACTCGGCTTACAACTATACTGCCGCACAATTGGCTTTCGGCACCCGCGAAATGAACTCGAAGGGCCATGAAGCTTGCGCTAAATACCTGATAGAAGAGATTAAGAAATACACCGATACTGTTTACATACAGAAGTTTGAGGTGAAGGGTTTTGATGGTGTAAATCTGAAGGCCACCAACATTATAGGCTCAATAAATCCACAAGCTAAAACCCGTATTTTATTATGCTCGCATTGGGATAGCCGGCCGTGGGCCGACCAGGATACCAAAGATCGTAACAAGCCAATCCTTTCTGCATGCGATGGTGCCAGTGGGGTAGGAACTTTGATAGAAGTAGCGCGGGCTATTAAATTGCAACCGCTAAGCAACATTGGGATAGACTTCTTTTTTAACGATGCCGAAGACCGTGGTTATTCCTCATCACTAGATGATATTATTAAACCGGGAAATTATGAAAGCGAAGGGAGCTGGTGCCTGGGCTCGCAGCACTGGAGTGCTACGCCACATGTGCCCGGCTACCGTGCCGATTTTGGAATACT
>DATGXP010000211.1:0-9752 GCA_035298845.1 Chitinophagales bacterium | reverse complement strand
GCTTGGCCCCGGCAGTATGGCTATGCACGCTACCGAGGCGGCTATAGGTGGCTGGTTCGATATGTTGAGCATGTATCTCATCTGCTCGTTTTCCTTTTCCTATGCACTGGAGCGCTACTTTAAACTTAACCCGCTGTGGTTCTCAGTAATATTTATAGTTGCTTTAGGCTCGTGCCTGTTTATTCAGGAGCTACCTTACACCGTGCCGATAGTTGGGTTTATGGGTAATTTTATTTTCGCCCTATATATATCCGGCACTATCATTTTTGAGTTGCTGAACACCTACCAGTTAAGACTGGCTCACGAAAAAAAATATGGGTTGCTTTCGCTTGGTTCACTCTTACTGGCCTTTGGTATCTGGAATATGTGGAAGAATGACAGCTACATGTGCGACCCACAATCGCTGATACAGGGGCACGCTATCTGGCATATACTGGATGCTGTAGCTGCTTATTTCCTTTTCCGATATTATGCCAGCGAGCACCGCGAATACGCTTTTGAAAAAACCAACTAATGAAAGACGCTTCAGAAGCAACACAGATAAATAAGTACATCAGTTCATCGGGCTTTTGCTCGCGCCGCGAGGCCGATAAATATGTAGAGGAAGGGCGGGTTACTATTAACGATGATACCGCCTTGCCTACCAGCCGCGTTTACCCTGGTGATGTAGTTACGGTAGATGGCGAAAAAATTAAGAAGCCCAAGCCGAATAAGCAGGGTGTATACCTGGCGTTTCACAAGCCCATGGGCGTTACCTCTACTACCGACCCTAAAGACCGCTCGAACATTATCAACTTTATAAATTACCCTACCCGTATTTTTCCCATCGGCAGGTTAGATAAAGACAGCGAAGGGTTAATAGTACTGACTAACGATGGTGATATTGTAAATAAGATATTGCGGTCGGAGAACGAACACGAGAAAGAATATATAGTATCGGTAAATAAACCTATAACGGCCGAGTTTCTGCGGCGCATGTCAGGTGGGCTGCACATACTGGGTGAAAAAACAAAGCCCTGTGTAGTGCATTCTATGGGAACCAAGCGCTTCCGCATCATACTTACCCAGGGCCTTAACCGACAGATACGGAGAATGTGCGAATCTTTAGGTTACGATGTTATGAGCCTTAAGCGGGTGCGTATCATGAACATTACTTTATCAAACATACCAGTGGGCAAGTGGCGAAACCTAAGCTACACCGAAGTAGATGAGATTAACCGCATGGTAAGCGAAAGCAGTAAAACAGAAGAGGCATCTTTAAAAAACAAAAAGAAGAAAGGATGAAAAAGTATTTATTCTACTTAATCATAGCATTCGTGTTTACCGGTTGCAACCGCGATAAAGGTGAAAAGCGCAGCGCCGGCGTTAGCGTTAGCGATTACTTCAATTATAATAAGGAAGAAAGCGAGAATGCCGGAGTGAAAATGATTCCGATAGAAACACCCAAGGGAACTTTCAAGGTATGGACTAAGAAGATTGGAAACAACCCGCGTATAAAAGTGCTGATACTGCATGGCGGGCCGGCACTTACACATGAGTATATGGAATGCTTTGAAGCGTTCTTTCCTAAGGAAGGTTTTGAGCTGATTGAATACGACCAGTTAGGTTCGCTATACAGCGACCAGCCTACAGATTCATCGCTATGGACCCTGGAAAGGTTTGTAGAAGAAGTGGAGCAGGTGCGTGTGGCACTGGGTTTGAACAAAGACAACTTCTATATCCTGGGCAACAGCTGGGGTGGTATATTGGGTATGGAATATGCGCTTAAATATCAGCACAACATGAAAGGGCTGATTGTAAGCAACATGACCGCCGACTATGCTAAGTATGGCGCTTACAACAAAAAGCTGCGCACCCAAATGCGCCAGAGTTTAGTTGACTCTTTAGAGGGTTACGAGAAGGCTGGCAAGTTTACCGACCCTGTTTACCTGCAATTGGTGTTTGACGAATACTACTGCAAGCACATATTGCGGAAACCCGCCAGCGAATGGCCGGAGCCAGTACTGCGTTCATTCAAGCACATAAATCAGCCGGTGTATGAAATATTGCAAGGACCTAGTGAGTTTGTACCTGGTGGCCGATTAGTGGGTTGGGAATGTTGGACGCGTTTGAAAAATTTATCTGTGCCTACTCTGATGATAGGCTCGCGCTATGACACTATGAACCCCGAAGAGATGGAAGAGATGAGCAAGCTGGTCCAGCATGGAACTTACCTGTATTGCCCTAACGGTGGCCACCTGAGTATGTGGGATGCACAGCAGGAATATTACCCGGGCATAATTAACTTTATTAAAAAGGTGGATGCAGGTAGGTGATTAACCTATCTAGCTTCTTCATTTTAGAAATCAACTTTTATCTGTTTACTTCGCCGCTTCATCTAACAAAATTCTAGATCATATGATGCGTATTGGCATTACCCTGTTGGCCGTTCTTTTTCTTGCTTCGTGCAATAACAACTCTAAAACTGCTTCGGGCGAAAAGCGCGAAGCTAAAGGCGGAGTGAAATACGGTGGCGTGTTCAGATACAATGAGGTGGAGTATTTGAAAACACTTTATCCGCAGGGAGTGACCGAAGTAACCGGGCACCGGATTACCACACAGATTTTTGAAGGGCTCGTGGGTTTTAACCAAAAAGACCTGACGATAGAACCTATGCTGGCTAAAAGCTGGGATGTGGATTCAACGGCTACCGTTTATACTTTCCACCTGCGCAGCGGTGTAGTGTTTCACGATGATGCCTGCTTTGCCGATGGCAAAGGCCGTGCAGTAACTGCCAAAGACTTTGTGTATTGCTTTAACATGCTTTGTACTCCCGATGCCAAAAACCAAGGCTTTAGTTTTTACCGCGATATAATAAAAGGCGCTGCCGATTTGTATGCCGCGCGCGAAAAGAAACAACATGATGCTGATGAACTGGGCAATTTTGGTGTAAAGGCACTGGATGACACCACCCTGCAAATTACGCTGGTAAAACCTTATGCTGATCTTTTAAACCGCCTGGGACTGCCATTCGCGGCTGTGTTTCCGCATGAGGCCGTAGAAAAATATAAAGGCGATATACCTTACCATCCGGTAGGCACCGGCCCGTTTGTATTAAAGGCGCTGAAAGCTGATGAAGCAGTGGTAATGGCCCGCAACGAAAAATACTGGGGCAAGGATGAATTTGGCAACCAATTGCCGTACCTGGATGGTATCAAAATATCTTTCATTAAAGAAGATAAAACGGAGATGCTGGAGCTGGTAAAGGGCAACCTGGAGATGAAGTACCGTTTGCCATTTAGCATGATAGACCAGATACTGGATGAGCAAAAAAATCTGAAAGCTGATTACAAGAAATTTCAGATGCAGGTTACACCGGAGTATGCTACTCAGTTTTATGGTTTTCTTATTCCCGATAAAATTTTTCAGGATAAGAATGTGCGCCTTGCTTTCAATTATGCACTGGACCGTGTGAAAATTGCTGACTACACCGCCAAGGGCGAAGGTGTACCGGCTATGTATGGTTTTGCTCCACTGGGTATGCCGGGTTACGATAACGCACAGGTGAAGGGTTATACCTTTGATGTGAAGAAGGCTAAGGAATATTTAGCCAAAGCGGGTTACCCGGATGGCAAGGGCTTTCCTAAAATAACACTGGAGATAAACAGTGGTGGCGGACGTAATCAGGATGTAGCAGAGGCAATCAAAACCATGTTGACCGATAACCTGAATATTGAAATAGAATTGACGCAGGTGATTTGGGCACAGCACATTAATAATATAGAAACTGGCAAGGTTGGTTTCTGGCGTTTTGGCTGGGTGGCGGATTACCCGGACCCTAACAATTTCTTTAACCTGTTTTATGGAAAGAATGTTCCGGCTACTATGGAAGAGTCGGCATATACTAACCCTACACGTTACAAGAACAAGGACTACGATTTTCTGTATGAGAA
Organism: Chitinophagales bacterium; assembly: GCA_035298845.1. Classification (GTDB taxonomy): domain Bacteria; phylum Bacteroidota; class Bacteroidia; order Chitinophagales; family LD1; genus Bog-950. The sequence goes on along the minus strand of DATGXP010000211.1, from coordinate 5,820 downwards.
GTCGCTGGTAACTACCGACGCTGCCGAGCGTAATAAAATTTATGCGCAGCTTGACCAGATGATAGTGGATGACGCGCCGGTATTGCTGATATACTACAGTATGAACCGCCGCCTGTTGCAGCCATATGTAAAGAACTGCCCTAATAATGGTATGGAGTACCGTTCGTTTAGAGAGGTGTGGTTTGATAAGTAAAGCAGTTTTGTAAGGAGTGTGTTTGGTCGTGCGTCTAACAGTTAAACCACCTCTTATGAAAATAAAATCAGCCGTTATTTTTTCAGCCGCTATTGCTATGGGCTTTTTTCTATCGCAGTGCAAAAAGACAACAGAAACCGATACTGCGCTGTTTGACAGAAGTAAATCTGTTACCGGCTTTAGCTATTATAAGAACTCCGACTCTATCCATGTTTCATCATCGCCCAGTGCTCATAATCCGTATTTCAGGGTACGGTTAAATAGTGTTGCACAAGCTGCCTTAACCGACAATGGCAAGTTGCCTGTTGGGGGCTCGTTCCCCGATGGGTCGCTTATTGTAAAAGAGTTGTACGATTCACCGGGTGGCAGCCTGCAATTGCTGGCGGTTATGGAAAAAGCTGCTGCCAATTCTGCATTGGGCAATGGCTATTTGTGGGCAGAGTTTGAACCGGATGGCAAAGCGGCCTTTTCTACTTCTAAAAAAGGAAGCGGCTGCATAAGCTGCCATAGCGCCAGTGGCAACCGCGATTTAGTTAGGTTGTTTGAGTTGTTTCCTTAATATTAGATACTACAATTCATTTGCCCCAAAGGTATTTCCCTGGTTCATATCACCGGTATCGAAGCCTTTTTTGAACCAGCGCATTCGTTGCTCAGATGTGCCGTGGGTAAAGGCATCGGGCACTACATAGCCCTGCGCCTGCTTTTGTAGCTTATCATCACCAATAGCATTGGCAGCGTTAAGCGCTTCTTCTATATCGCCTTGCTCCAGCACGTTTTTCATTTGCTGTGCGTGGTGTGCCCATACACCGGCCAAGAAATCGGCCTGCAGTTCCATCTTAACCGATAACCGGTTGTATTCTTCTTCGCTAAGTTTAGCGCGCATGTTGTGCACCTTATCGGAGATGCCCAAGAGGTTTTGAATATGGTGTCCGTTTTCGTGTGCTATAACGTAGGCCATAGCAAAATCGCCAGGTGCGTTGAAACGGTTCTTCAAATCATCGTAAAAACTTAAGTCGATATACATTTTCTGATCGGCGGGACAATAGAACGGTCCAACTGCAGTGGATGCCTGTCCGCAACCGGACTCTACTGCATCGCGGAATAACACCAGTTTAGGTTCCTGGTATTGCATGCCTTGCTGTTCGAAGAGTTTGTGCCACACATCTTCGTTATCGGCCAATACTACTTTTACAAACTTAACGGCCTCCTCTTCTTCGGCGCTGCTGCTAACCGGTGCAGTTTGCTCTTGTGGCGCTTGCCCCTGGTTTACAGTTTGCAACAACTCCATGGGGTTTTTACCCAGCAGCAAGCCAATCACCACAACTATGATTGTGCCTACGCCTCCTAGCGCTACGCCTCTACCACCAAATCCGCCACCACGGGCATCTTCTACATTACCGCTTTCGCGTCTTCCTCTCCATTGCATAGTGTTTGTTTTAGGTTGTAAAGATGCCAATTATTTCGGGTTTGGTTACTTACCACCCCGTCTCGCCTTCGGCGAGCCACCCCTCCTTAAATACCGCTGCGGTAGCGGCGAAGGAGGGGAATCTAACAGCCACCCCTAACCCCTATAGGGGGAACAACAGCCCACAGCTTAGAACAACAAACCATCAGCCGGTTTGCCGAATATATATTCGCTATGCGCCTGGTATTGGGCAAACTGGTCATCCTCGCGGCGGCGGATTGTTAGCCGGTCGATAGTAAATTGTAATTGTATAGAACATTTGGCAAAATGCTTTTTGATGATGTTGCATTGTTTATCATTCAGCGCGTAGGCGATGGTGATGTGCGGGGTAGTTATCTTTTTAAGTGCCTTGGGCGACTTGGTGTTTACCGATTTCATGAGGGTAACCAATTGGTCTTTATTCTCTTCCATCGGTGCAAAAACCAAATGCGTGTTACGGTCTTTAGGGTTTAGAAAATACTGTAGCTCAAAGTTTACACTGAATGGTATTGCTGCTGACAAGTGTTGCTGAATATGCTTCTGCCACGCCGGCAGAAAGAATGGCGTAAATACATTGATGGTAATATGGGGTGTAGTATTGAAACGTTTAAACCCTCCAGCTACTTCTTTAATCTCTTTCCGCAAAGCAAGTATTTCATCTATGGATGTTTGCGGCGGATGAATGGCGGTAGAGAAAAGGAGCATAATAACAGTTAGGCAAAAATAAAATTGATTTGCATCAAAAATGACATATCTTTAGGTGATAAATTTTGCAAATATGAAGGCGTTTTTATTTAACACTCTCTTCCTTCTTGCTGTTTTTAACTCGCTTGCGCAAAATTATACACCAATGCCCGACACATTGGCTAGTTGGCGGGAAGCCTGGGGTTATGGAAACAGCTTTGACGATAACATATTTGTTGAGAGATATTCTTACCGGGCCGGAGGAACAGAAATTCTGGATTCTCTCACATATATTAGAATTAATGACCAATGGGGCCACTTACACAAGTATATTAGAAATGATACGAACCAACGTATTGTTTATGTGAAGGATATCTGGAACGGACCAGAACAAATCCTATATGATTTCAAATTGCAAGGGGGCGATACTGTTCCCCACAGTTGGTATGGAATGAATTCTTATGACAGTATTGTTGTGGACACTGTTGATTTCGTTTGGCTGGGTAGCCGTCAACACAAACGTCTAATAATGTTTGCATATTGGTATGATATAAATGATGGACACTATTGGAGTAAAAAATGCGCAATAACGGAAGGGGTAGGGAACTACCGAGGATTATTCGCTACGTTGGCAGAATTTACTGAATCTGGATGGGCCTCAATGGAGTGTTATTCGTTAAGGGATTCTGCCTATACATCATTTTTATTTACCCCTTATTACTCAGGCCCTACATGTGTGCTTTACAATGATATAGAATTCGTCGGGAAAGAAATTTTGGATATTGCTGTTTTTCCAAATCCTGTAGAACGTACGGCTACTGTAACTATATCATCTGATTTTCAACCCAATTTACGATTTTTCATTTTCGACATCACAGGCAAAAAAATACTGCACAAGCCAATTTCTTCTTCCACATCTACTGTTGATTGCAATAACTTATCTACTGGCATTTATATTTGGAAGCTAACGAATGGAGAAACCGTTTTGTCTTCTGGAAAAATGATAAAAGAATAGACCTTTACTGATTTACAAATGCACTCAACTCACTCAGCTTTTCATCCGCCATTTTCATACTGCGCACGTTCTCGATGGTAAATACCAAAAATTTTTCAGTTTCGCGCAGGTAGATACCTGAGCGGTGTTGCCCTGCATACTGAATAATTTTGGTAAACACGTTGCTTTTGTAGAAACTGGATTCCTGGTTGGCTACGAAATAGCAGCGCATGGTTTTGTTCTTCAGCAGAATTTGCTCCATACCTAAACGCGTAGCCATCCATTTCAGTTTCATGGCCTCGAACAGCTCATACACCGGTGCCGGAATTTCGCCAAAGCGGTCGTGCAGGCCTTCTTCAAATTTCTTCAGGCCTTCCTCATCTTTAATCTCGTTCAGTTCGCGGTACAGCAGCATGCGCTCGGTGGTGTTGCTCACATACTGGTTAGGTATCAGCATTTCCAAATCGGTTTCTATAGCGCAGTCGCGCACGTAATCCTGTGTGCGCTCTAACTCATCTTTGTACAGGTCTTTAAAGTCGGTTTGTTTTAACTCGCGCACTGCTTCGTCCAGAATTTTCTGGTACACATCTAAACCTATCTCGGCAATAAAGCCGCTTTGCTCCGCTCCCAGCATGTTACCGGCACCGCGTATGTCCATGTCGCGCATGGCAATGTTGAAACCACTGCCCAGGTCGCTGAACTCTTCGATAGTTTTCAAGCGTTGCTTCGATTCGTTACTGAGTGTGCTCAACGGTGGCGCCAGCAGGTAACAGAAAGCATGTTTATTGCTACGGCCTACACGGCCACGCAACTGATGGGTATCGCTCAAGCCAAACTGGTGCGCGTTGTTGATGATAATGGTATTGGCATTGGCTATATCTATACCGCTCTCGATGATGTTGGTGCAAAGCAACACATCGTACTCGCGGTTAATAAACTTTAATAGAACTTCCTCTAACTGGTCGCCTTCCATTTGTCCGTGCGCCACACCAATCTCTATATTCGGCACTATCTTCATCAGCATCATCTTAACCTCGCCAATATCGCGTACACGGTTATGTACAAAGAATACCTGCCCACCTCGATAAATTTCGTATTCAATAGCATCTTTTATCAGGTCAGGGTCCATGGGCCGCACCTCAGTAGTTATAGGCTGACGGTTAGGTGGCGGTGTATTGATAATGCTTAAGTCGCGCGCACCCATCAACGAAAACGACAGTGTACGTGGTATAGGTGTAGCAGTAAGTGTAAGTGTGTCTACATTGGCTTTAATTGTCTTGAGTGTTTCCTTTGTGCCCACGCCAAATTTTTGTTCCTCATCAATTATCATCAGGCCCAGGTCTTTAAACTTTACGCTTTTGCCTACCAGTGCATGGGTGCCTATAATGATATCGATTTTGCCATCGGCCAATCGCTGCAGCGTGTCCTTCTTTTCTTTAGCCGTTTTAAAACGGTTGATGTAATCAATTTCTACCGGAAAATCGGCAAGGCGCTCTTTAAATACCTTGTGGTGCTGCATAGCCAAAATGGTAGTGGGTACCAGCACAGCTACCTGTTTGCCATCGGTAGCGGCTTTAAATGCAGCGCGCACGGCAATTTCGGTTTTACCAAACCCCACATCGCCGCACACCAGGCGGTCCATAGGCGATACGGCTTCCATATCGCGCTTTACATCTTCAGTAGCTTTTGCCTGGTCGGGAGTATCTTCATACATAAACGAAGCCTCCAGCTCGTTTTGCATATAGCCATCGGGTGAAAACTGCACGCCCTTAGATGCTTTGCGCTTGGCATACAGCTGAATCAAGTCGAACGCCAATTCTTTAATCCGCTTCTTGGTTTTCTTCTTCAGGTTGTTCCATGTATCGGTGCCAAGTTTGTTTACGCGTGGCGCTTCACCATCTTTACCTACATACTTCGATATTTTGTGCAGGGATTGAATACCTACATACATGATATCATTACCCGCATATATCAGTCGCACGGTTTCCTGCATTTGGCCGGCTACCTCAATCTTTTCCAATCCGCTGAACACGCCTACGCCGTGGTCTATGTGCGTTACAAAGTCGCCGGGTTTTAACTCGCGCAGGGTTTTCATCAGCAGCGCCTTATCGCGGCTGAATCCCTGGCGGAGGTTATATTTATGGTAACGGTTAAATATCTGGTGGTCGGTGTAGCAGGCAAGTTTCAGGTCTTCATCTATAAAGCCCTGGTGCAGGCCAATATGCACGGGCACAAATACAGGGCCATCCAGCACCGGCTCTTCTTTATTTTTGTCCTTCGATTGCTTTTCGAGGTCATCAAAAATGGCGTAGAAACGTTCTACCTGTTTTGGGTTCTCGGCAAAAATCAGGTTACTGAATCCGCGCGATTTATTCTCGTGCAGGTTCTTTATCAGCAAGTCGAAATTTTTGTTGAATGATGGTTGCGGCTTGCCATGAAATGTAATGCGGTTATGCGCCCTGAAAAAAGTATTGCGGCCAAACTCAACTACCTTAAATTTTGATA
>DATGXP010000210.1:0-8098 GCA_035298845.1 Chitinophagales bacterium | reverse complement strand
GGTAGAAGCCGGTGAACTTACTCCTACCATGAAAGTAAAACGTAAGGTTATTTACGAGCGTTATTCAAATCATGTAAACGACTTGTATAAAGATTAAACCGCAGTATCTGGGGGCATGCCCCATGATTTTTAACAGGGAGTAACGTATTTACGTTACTCCCTGTTTTTTTAGCGCTTCCCCTTGCCGCGGCCTAATAATACTGTCCAGCCACAATTCTGGCACTCAAATTTTTTATTGGCTTTGCTGCCCAATGTGAGCGCGAAAACCGATTTTTCGAATATGTTTCGGGGGGTGCGGTTAAATTTGTTACACCCGCATACGGGGCAGAAAAAATCTAACAAGCCCTTGTCTTTGTAATAATCTACCTTCATTTAGCTGAGTTACTTCATCAATTAAAAAACAATACGCAGGCAGCTGCAGTAGCTGCATTTGGCAACAAACGCCTTTACGAGTAGGTATGTTTCTAAATCAAAAAAGTCCGATGCGCCTTATATAGCTTAAACACATCATCTGAAACAAAAAAGAAGTAAGGTGGGTTTAAACTAGTTTGGGTAGGCCCATAATTTTGGGGCAGGTCCCACTGGGCGATAATACTATTAACTATTTCGGCTGCATTTATTTTAGCTTTTTCCTGCTTGCTGTAGTGCTTATGCAGTTGGTAATAAGTTGTTGCAGGAGCATTTGAAGTATGATTTGAGGTAGTTTCTGACAGCAGGGTTTTAAACGATCGCACTACCTTTACCGAGTTCTCCTCCATCAGCACCTGTATAAACACCAGGTGCAGGGAGTAAACCAGCAAAAGAAATAATACCTTTAAAAAAGATGTTTTAATTAGTGTCATACTATCTACTCAAACGAAGATATCAATTGAATTAGATTTTAACAACACAAAAATACAAGTTTGGGTATTGCTTTAACTACCTGGTATTTCTCTAATTATCTTCTAATTATGAGCGTTAATCAGTTTAATGGTTTTTACTGCCACATTGTTCTGTATAAGTTTGGCAAAGTAAATACCGGCAGGCAAACTTTCTGCCTGGTTTAGTAGTGTAGTAGGTGCATGTAGCTTTTCAAACAATACAATCTGCCCCATAGCATTTGTAACTTCTATGGTGCAATTTTGAACAGGAGTACCGGCTACGTGAACATAAAAAGCATTGCTGAATGGATTTGGAAATGCACTGAATGTAATATTGCCGGGTGCTACATCTTCAATGGCTGTAGCCGCTGAATCTGTTACCTGGAAAATATCTACTCCTGCTTCTACCAGGTGACCTTCGTCGGTATCTTCTGCACGGAAAGAAATACGCATAGTAGCCGAAGTAAACATATAGTCGCTTATGCGTATGTTCTTAAACCTCCACTGCCCCTGCACCGAATCTGCATTCAGCATATCTATTACTGCCGTTTCGCTGCCATTGGTAAGTATTACTTTGAGCGAGTCGTTGGGGGGCGTGCCGTTGCCGCCATCATTAAAGAACCACCGGTAGTAGCTAATGTAAGCATCGCCATATCCCGTAAGGTCAAATACCGGCGACTGCAGGAGGGTAAATCCATTATCTACATCATCCTCACCGGCTGCGCCACCGTTGTTACCGGTTATATAGCACTCATTGCCAAAATCGCCCGCCATATCATTTTCGGGGTTGCAAGGGTTGCCATTGAAGTCGGTACCTACCGGTTCGCCCTTTTCCCATAGTCCTTTATCGGCACTTGAGTTTACGGTCCACCCATAATCCAGCAAAAAGTCATCGTAATATCCTTTACTAAGCTCAATTACAACTGTGTCTTCGGATGTATTTATGGTTTGGCTAACCAATGCAGTTTTTAAGCCCCATTTGCCTGCATAGAAATTATAAGTACCCTGCACAAAATTACAGTAAGACCTTGTGCCGTTGATATCTGTAATCGTTTCTTCAAACTCTGCCACGCCCGTTTCCTGAATATGGAGCGGCACACCAGGCAAGGCATTGCCACTGGCAGCATCTATCGTTTTTATAACAAGCCGCGATGTGCTTACAGGTAGCATGTTTACATTAATGTTTGTCAATTGGCCGTTTACCAGGTTTACATTGGGCACATCTACTGTCTGGTAGCCATTTTTAGAGAAACGAATAGTATACGTACCACTATCTACCGTACCGGTGGTATACTTGCCCAGAAAATTAGTTACATCGGTTACCGCGTTGCCCAGTATTTCAATTTTTACACCGGGTAAAAACAGCTGGCAGATAGAATCGCGCACAACCCCTTCGAGATAGGCAGCGCGCTTATAGGTTGGTTTTAATATCCATAGACCGGTTTCAATATCCGAGCATATAATATTGCCCGAAGGCAGGTAAGGGTAAACGCCCCATTGGCCATTAAACCCATCGCCACTATAGTCCGGCGATGTATCGTAGTTACCGGTTTCTACCAGGTTGTTTTTTCTGGAAACATCATGAATGGTAACACCATACGTGTAGTAAGAAGTAACACAGTAATCGTTCAGGAAATAAGTGTTGTGTATGATAGTGTTACTGCCCGGGTCTACTTGCGTGCGGTCGGTTTCGGTTACATTGGCCAGGTCCGATACATCGTAACAGGTAAGGGTAGAATTTGGCTTTTCGTCGGTGGTGAAAATATGGTTGCCATCGTAGGTAGGCCAGCAATTATGCGAAAAATTGAGCGGGGTCGACCAGGTTGTAATTGTATTGGCCGGCACGTCGGCGGCAGTTTTATCGTGTACGTCTACCACCTTCATTATGCCATCATTAATGCATGCCAGCCACATAGTATCGTTGCGCACGTAGCAATCGTGCACATAGTTATTGGTAAATTTGCCAAGCAATGGCGGGTTATAAGGATTGGCATTCAGGTCCAGAAACAGCTGGCCTTTATCTGTACCGTTTACATAGGCTATGCCGTTGCTGTCAATAAATATAGTGTGCGATGTATTCATGCCACCTGGCTTTACAGTGTGGTATTTAATGCTATCGGGCAGGTAATTCAGGTTTACAATTACAAGGCCGCTGCTTTGTTCGGTGGTTACATAAGCATACCCCTTATATTCCCTTACCTCGCGCCAGGTTGCACTAATGCCGGTAGCACCCGGCACCAGGAACAATTGCTGAGGGGTAGTAGGGTCGGTAATGTTTACAATTGAAAGCCCTTGTGTGGTACCTACCAGTGCGTATTCACGGCCCTGTGCATCGGCGTAGCCGGTAAGATTGCTACAGCTTACATTGTTGGGGTAAGTATAATGCCCTAGTAGCGATATGTTTTTTTGTGCAAATACGGATACAGAAATCAGTAACAGCAAACAACCCAATAACTTCTTCATGCCTATATTTTAGAGGCACGAATATAGGAGGGTTTCGATTTAAAGGCTTTTTAAGTTAAGTAGCTATTAACCCTGTAGATAAGATGTAAAAACTTACCAGACCCTCTTTAGCATATAGTTATCTACCATAAACACATTTACGGCGGTGTTTTCGTAGTAGTTCAGGGTTTCTTTATCCTTCATATTTTTGGCTATATCAAACTTGTAGGCCGCACCGGTATAGTGCTGGGTAGCCAAAAAATCGGGAAAGCCTGTGCCATATTCACCCAGGTTATAAAGCAGAAAGTTGGTGACATCAAAACCCAGGTAGGCAAAGCGGCCGGGGGCGGTGTGAAATTTATCGGCATACAGTTTTGTGAAAGGAGTGGGCCTAACCACCGCAAAATTTTCATTGTAGAAATCGGATATGCGCGTGTGAAAGTCGTTTACATAATCTAAGCGTAGTACCTCACCATTTAGCCAGGTGGGCAGGCCGTATACTACTATGGTAGAATCGTGCGATAGTTTATCATGCAGTACACGGAGGTTGCCGTTTACAAACGATTCGTCGAACGAGGTTATTACAATTACATTCTGGCGGTTATCTTTTAGTTGCTCGGCAGCGGTTGTCTTTTTGCCGTTTAGCAACATGTCTTTAGTGTTCAGCAGGGCTACAGTAAATTTCTTTTCTGCTGTAAGGTTATAATCGCGCAGCAGCGAATCGAAACGTTTGGCAATGCTCAGGTGCCTTTCGGCATCGGTGGTGTAAATGATAACATTTGCCCCGGCAAAAGAATCTACCAGCGAGTTAAACATAGCATCGGCATGTGCATCTATGGTAGGCGCAATTTTTAAGTGATAGGGGTTACCTGTACCTAATGTTTTGCTGGGTGTAAAGGGCTGCACGTTTACAATCTTGTTCTGCAAGCAATATTCGGCTACCAGTTTAGCGCTGCTGGTGGTAACACTGCCAATAATAATGTTGTTCTTTTTTAGCTCCGGTTTTTTCAAAATTTCGGTAGTTACCGAATCGCTGTTCCAGTTATCGTAAACACTTAGTTCAATCTTAAATGAATCTTTAGACTCTGCTAATGCTTCCAGCATGCCCTGATAAAAATCGAGTGCGGTAATAGCATCGTCATCCAGCCGGATGCGGCTGGCGGTAAAAAAATCGTGGGCATTGCTATAAGCATCTAACTTTTCTGCCGTACCGGCGGTTTGAAAAGGAAGTATAAGGCCTATGCGGTAGGTGGAGTCAGGCTGTGCCTGACAGAGCCAAGAGCCAAGAACCAAGAACCAAGACAAAATAAATCTGCTTGCCTTTAACTTAAAACTCAAAATTGAAAATTTAGGATTGAACATAGGCCTACATCGATACAAAAATCAAACCGTTAATTACGGCATCCATTTTATCCAACATTCCATTATTCCTTCTCTTACTCCCACTCAATAGTTGCAGGTGGTTTACTGCTGATGTCGTACACCACACGGTTAACACCACGCACCTGGTTAATAATTTCGTTGCTCGTTTTTGCCAGAAACTCATACGGCAGGTGGCTCCAGTCGGCGGTCATACCATCGGTAGAGTTTACGGCGCGCAGGGCTACTACGTGTTCGTAGGTTCTTTCATCGCCCATTACACCTACTGTTTTTAGCGGTGTAAGTATAGCGCCTGCCTGCCAAACTTCGTTATACAGGTTAAACTTCTTGAGGTTCTCTATGTATATATGGTCGGCATCCTGTAGTATCTGTACTTTTTCGGGTGTAATATCACCCAGTATACGCACTGCTAAGCCAGGGCCCGGGAACGGGTGGCGGTAAAGTATCTCAGGCACCAGTCCTAACTCTTTACCTGCTTTGCGCACTTCATCTTTAAACAAGCTGCGAAGCGGTTCTACAATTTTTAATTTAAGTATATCGGGCAAACCACCCACATTGTGGTGAGATTTAATAGTCATACTTGGACCACCCACCGACACGCTCTCAATTACATCGGGGTATATGGTGCCCTGTGCCAACCATTTTACCTCCGGGTGCTTGTGCGACTCTTCTTCAAATACTTCTATAAATACGCGGCCTATTATTTTGCGCTTTTGTTCTGGGTCGCTTACACCTGCCAGCTCGCTCAAAAAGCGATCGCCGGCGCGCACACCCTGCACATTTAATCCCATTTCTACATACTTGCTCATTACGGTTTCAAACTCGTTTTTGCGCAGCAGGCCGTTATCTACAAATATGCAAAGCAGGTTATCGCCAATAGCTTCTTCCAGCAATAGTGCAGCTACCGATGAATCTACACCACCGCTCAGGCCCAGTATTACTTTCTCGTCACCTATCTGTGCTTTCAGGCTTTTTACGGTTTCTTCTACAAAACCGGCGGCGGTCCACTTGTGCGAGCAACCGGCTACGTCAAACAAAAAGTTAGAAAGTATTTTTTGCCCTTCGGTACTGTGGTAAACCTCGGGGTGAAACTGCAGGGCATATACCGGGTGAGGATAAACATCTGCCTTAGCACGGAATGCCGCCACATCAATCGAGTCGCTACCGGCTATCAGTTCAAATTTATCGCCTATGCTTTTAATGCTGTCGCCGTGGCTCATCCACACCTGGCAGTTGTCAGTTATGTTATGCAGCAACTTATCTTCGGCATTCTTAATTTGCAGGTGGGCGCGGCCATACTCGCGGGTGTTGCTTTTTTCTACCGAGCCACCTAAGGTTTGTGCCATTAGCTGGGCACCGTAGCATACCCCTAACACCGGTCGAAAGTTGATTAACTTCTCTACATCAATGCGCGGTGAATCGGCATCGCGCACGCTGGCCGGCGAGCCAGAAAGGATGATTCCCTTTATATCTTTGGTTAGTTCAGGTAGTTTGTTGTAAGGCACTATTTCGCAATAAACTTCGCATTCTCTTACGCGGCGGGCTATCAACTGTGTGTATTGAGAGCCAAAATCTACAATCAGGATTTTTTCTGTCATGCCGCGAATATAAAAATTGCCCGATAGGCTTTGCGGGCTATCGGGCAAGTGGTGATAAACTGTGAACAAGTACCCCCTATAGCGGGAACTTAACAGCCAATACAATATAAAATGGCTGTTTGTATTAAAGTCCCCTTTAGGGGATTTAGGGGTTTTATTTTTCCATTATCATGGTTACACCCTGCCCACGTGCAGCGCAGATAGAGATAAAGCCTTTTCCGCTTCCTTTTTGGTTTAGCAGCTTGGCCATGGTACCAATTATTCGTCCACCGGTTGCGGCAAACGGGTGTGCCACTGCCAGGCTGCTGCCTTTTACATTCAACTTGCTGCGGTCAATAGTGCCCAGCGCACCAGGTAAACCAAACTGGCGGCTTAGCTCATCGCTTTCCCATATTTTGAGGGTAGCCAATACCTGAGCGGCAAAAGCCTCGTGTATTTCGTAAAAATCAAAATCGCTCAATTTCATATCCGCTTTGCGCAGCATGTTGGCTGCGGCGTTTACCGGTGCCAGTAGCAGGTTGTGTTTATCCTTTACATACTCTATAGCCGCTACTTCTGCAAAAGTAATGTAGGCCAATACCGGCAAATTGTGAGCAGCAGCCCACTCTTCGCTGGCAAGCAATACAGACGATGCGCCATCGGTAAGAGGAGTAGAGTTGCCGGCGGTAAGCGTGCCGTTTACTTTATCAAAGGCAGGCTTTAGTGTAGATAGTTTTTCGAGTGTACTATCGCGGCGGTGGTTGTTATCTAAGCTCAGCCCGCCAAACGGAGTTACCATGTCGGCAAAAAAACCTTCATCTAAGGCAGCTGTCATTTTCTTATGGCTTTCGTAAGCAAACTTGTCCTGCTCCTGGCGGCTGATGCCATAATGTTTTGCCGTGTATTCGGTATGGCCACCCATGCTTAAGCCCGTTTGCGGCTCTATGTTAACCGGTGGCTGTGGTTTAAAATCTTTAAGGCTTAGTTTTAGAAACGCTTTAAGCCTTGCACCGGTTGTTTTAGCGCGGCTTGCTTCCAGCAATATTTTGCGCAGTCCCTCGCTTACTTCTATAGGCACATTGCTGGTGCTATCCACACCGCAGGCTATGCCGCTTTCTATTTGGCCCAATGCTATTTTGTTGCCTATATATACAGCAGCTTCAATGCCGGTATCGCAGGCCTGCTGTATATCGCAACCCGGTGTTAGCTGGTTAAGCGATGTAAGCATTACGCTTTCGCGCACCAGGCTACCTTCTTTAGCCGATTTAATTACCGCACCACCGGCCACTTCGCCCAGCAGTTCGCCTTTTAGGCCGTACCGGTCAATCAGACCGTTTAGAGTGGCTACCAGCATATCCTGGTTGCTGTAATTTATGTAGGCGGTATTTTGCCTTGCAAAAGGTATACGGTTGTAACCTACTACTGCTACCCGGCGCACTTGTTTGTTCGTATTCATATAGTATCTGTTTTAATTGTTTGAAAATACAAGAATGCTTTTATAAAAAAGGAAGTTTTCGTCCCTCCTGTTTTTATTTGTGTTGTAGAATCAGGCAGGTACTGGTGGCATGTGCCAGCAGCTTACCGTTGGCATCTACCAGCTTTGCTTCGGTAAGGGCTGTGCGGCCTCCCTGGTTTATTACCTTACCTATGGCACGCACCGGTCCGGTTTGTATGGTAATGGCTTTTATAAAATTCACTTTAAGTTCCAGCGTGGTGTAGCCTGTACCGGCTTCAAGCAGTGTGTGCAGCGAGCAACCCATAGCCGAATCGAGTATGGCAGATATTACACCCCCATGCACTGTGCCTATAGGATTGTAATGGAACTCCTGCGGGGTAAAT
>DATGXP010000209.1:0-2762 GCA_035298845.1 Chitinophagales bacterium | reverse complement strand
AGATGATAAAGGCCGTGGTGGAAACTTTGGACAAACCCAGCAGCCTAAAAAGCCGGGTGCTACCAAAAGCAAAACACCGGTGCTGGATAACTTTGGCCGCGATGTAACCCACCTGGCCGAGGAAGGTGCGCTGGACCCTATTGTGGGCCGCGAAAATGAAATTGAGCGCGTAAGCCAGATACTTAGCCGCCGTAAAAAGAATAACCCGATATTGATAGGTGAGCCGGGCGTGGGTAAAACCGCGATAGTAGAAGGCCTGGCCCTGCGCATAGTGCAGAAGAAGGTAAGCCGTGTGCTATTTAATAAACGAATTGTGATGCTTGACCTGGCTGCCCTGGTAGCCGGCACCAAGTACCGCGGTCAGTTTGAAGAGCGAATGAAGGCTATAATGAATGAGCTGGAGAAGAACCGCGATGTGATATTGTTTATAGATGAAATACACACTATAGTAGGTGCAGGTGGTGCAACAGGTTCTTTGGATGCATCTAACATATTTAAACCGGCCCTTGCCCGTGGCGAACTACAGTGCATTGGCGCGAGTACATTGGACGAATACCGCCAGTATATAGAAAAAGATGGTGCGTTGGCGCGCAGGTTCCAGCAAGTGATTGTTGACCCGCCAAGCCCTGAGGAAACTATACAGATACTTACCAATATAAAGAACAAGTATGAAGACTACCACAGCGTAGATTACTCGCCGGAGGCTGTAGCTGCCTGTGTTAAGCTAAGTACCCGCTACATTACCGATAGATTTTTGCCTGATAAGGCGATAGATGTAATGGATGAGGTAGGTGCGCGTGTGCACTTAAAGAACATACATGTGCCTAAGAACATTATAGAGCTGGAAAAACAGGTAGAAGAAATAAAGAGCCAGAAGAACCAGGTGGTAAAAAGCCAGAAGTATGAAGAGGCTGCCCGCCTGCGCGATAGTGAAAAGCGCTTGCTGGAAGACCTGGAGAAAGCCAAGGCACAGTGGGATGAAGAAGCAAGAACAAAACACTTCCCAGTAGGTGAGGAAGATATTGCCGAGGTAGTAGCCATGATGACCGGTATACCGGTTAACAAAATAGCCCAAAGCGAAAGCAACAAGCTGATAAACATGACATCGGCTATTACAGGCTCGGTGATAGGGCAGAACGAGGCAGTGAAGAAGGTAACCAAAGCTATACAGCGTAACCGTGTAGGCTTGAAGGACCCTAAGAAGCCGATAGGTACGTTTATTTTCTTAGGCCCAACGGGTGTAGGTAAAACGGAGTTGGCTAAATCGATAGCGCGCTACCTGTTTGATAGCGAAGATTCGCTGATACGTATAGACATGAGCGAATACATGGAGAAGTTCTCCGTATCGCGCTTAGTAGGTGCCCCTCCGGGATATGTAGGCTATGAAGAAGGCGGACAGCTGACCGAGAAGGTACGCCGCAAGCCATACAGCGTGGTATTGCTGGATGAGATTGAGAAAGCGCACCCGGATGTGTTCAATATATTGCTGCAGGTGTTTGATGATGGTATACTTACCGATAGCTTAGGTAGAAGAGTAGATTTCAAGAACACGTTGATAATTATGACCAGTAATATTGGTGCCCGCGACCTGAAGGATTTTGGTGCAGGTGTAGGTTTTGCTACAAAATCGAAGACCGACCAGAGCGAGGAGTTTGCCAGCAATGTAATTACGAAGGCATTAAAGAGAACGTTCTCGCCTGAGTTTTTGAACCGTATTGATGATGTTATCATCTTCAACAGCCTGGGCAAAAACGACATACACAGCATTATTGATATAGCGCTGCGCGATGTGACCAAGCGTATAGTTGAACTAGGCTTTACTATTAACCTGACCGACGAGGCAAAAGACTTCTTATCCGATAAAGGTTACGACCCTCAGTTTGGCGCCCGCCCGCTGCACAGAGCGATACAGAAATATGTAGAGGACCCACTGGCCGAAGAGATACTGCGTGCCAGTGCCAAAGCCGGCGATAGTTTCCTGATAGAGCTTAACAAGGAGGCCGACGAGCTGAAGATAACGCACGAAGCTGCCCCTAAAACGGCAGAAGCAGGTAACGAATAGTTTCTAACTTAATGAATGAAAAAAATCCCGACCGAGAGGTTGGGATTTTTTTGCTTTAGGGAGGTATTTGCATCGCAATTAGAATAGATTTGATAATGAATTTTCTTTTGCGGATTTTGGGATTTAAAGACAAAGACGATTTGTCTCTTGATGAGTTGATTCAGAGAAATTCAGATGAGGATAAACTTGGTACGTTCCGTGCTCTGATTCTCAATAGACTCCAATGCGAACTTCTATATGTAGGATACATGGGAGAGTTACCTGAAAACTTGCATCAAAACTTTAGGCCGCACTTTATAATATCTACAGCACCTAATAGGAAAGAATATGCTTTAATGGCCTTTACAACAGAGTCGAAATTGCGGGACAGAAATCATGTTGCAGTTCCTTATCAGTTAAGGTTTCATGAGATTAAGAGAATACTGGATTCGCCGGATTTGTGTGGTCTTGTGGTTAACGCTGATGGCGGGTGGCTTTATTTTGAAAAGGATGAGGTACTCAATTAAATCTGAGAAGTAAAGTGGATATTGAAATTTACTGACCAGTGAGGGTATCTAAAGCTAAGGTTAATTTAATTGCAGAAACGTATTTATTTTAAGACAAAAAATTACTTTTTGTTAGTACTTAGTTTTACATTGCACGCTCTTTATTACACTAAACACACTTTTGTTCTATGGTATCAAATTTCTACCCATGCGTT
>DATGXP010000208.1:0-2616 GCA_035298845.1 Chitinophagales bacterium | reverse complement strand
GTAACACAGCCGCCGCTACTTTAAAACCCGAATACGGAGAGTACGAATCATTAAGCGCAGCCCTTGCCCTCTCCATCAGCACGCCATCCGCTTCAGGCAATTCAGCGGTGCTATCAAAAACCCGAAGGGTAAAACTAAGCTGTTGTTCTTTCATTTAATAGTAATGAGTAATTAGTATTGAGTAGTTAGATATATAGCTTTCACCTCATTGCATGCTTAACATTAGCGAGGAAACTTAAATATCTCCTTCGCTTTTTTCTCGGCCTCTTTCTTCGCTTTGTCGGCGGCTTCTCTGGCGCGTTTTTCTGCTTCGGCCTTGGCTTTATCAGCAGCCTCGCGCGCCTGTGTTTCGGCCTGCTTTTTCAACTCTTCGGTTTTTGCCTTTAGTTCCTCTTCGGCTTTCTTTTTCAAATCCTCCACTGCACCTTTCACCATGTCTTTAGCCGAGCTGCCACCCGCCAATACTTTAGATAGTGTAACCTTTGGCTGCGATGTAGTACCGGTAACCTTAAACACAAAGCCAACGGTCTCTGGCATGGCGCCGCTAAAACCCGGTATTTTATTAAGATAGCCCTGCGCCAGCGATGTTGCGGCACCCAGCTCTTTGGTAGGTATGTTCATTTGCATATCGTAGTCTATGCTTTGGTCAAAACCATTGCGGCCTTTAATATTCGCAACATAGCCATTGCCGAATTTTATATCAGTAGGCTCTACATCCACTTTACCATCTTTAAACTTAAGCACCGTAAAGGCATTGTTAATCTGCAGATTTTGAAGGGCAGGTATTTTAGCGACTTGCGTTATTTTTTCCAGTATTGGCAACCCTACAATGCGAGCACTTGGTATTTCTACTTTGCCATCGCCTTTCAGCGAGTTGTAGTCTACACTCATATCTTCATTCAGTCTGCCCGAGCCATTTAGGTCGCTGCTGAAATTGCCCTGCACATATTTAATAACCGGCGCCAGCTTTTCGCTCATGCCCACCATTTTATAGGTCTGCTGAAAATCGAAATTATTGATATCGTAGTTAAAGGTTACATCCGGCTTAGCCTTGCCCTTTGTATTGTAAACTGCCGATATGGTAGCATTGCCCCCCAGCAGGTTGGCAAACAGGTTATTCAGGTTAATAGCTTCGTCTTTAATCACTATCTGGCCCTTCACATTCTCCAGCACAATTTTTTCGTATAGTATTTTGCCTATTTGCGAGTTGGCTGTAAAATCTATATGTGCCGGCACTTTAAAGTATTCTGTTTTGGCAGTATCGGCTACTTTAGGCTTCTCTCCTGCTTTGGGCTCGTCTTTACTTAGCCACTCGTTGGCATCAAACTGCGAGCTGCGCAGGTTAATGTTACCCAGCAGGTCGCCTTTACCAAATGCATAGGCCATAAAATTATCGAGTGTACCCGTAGCGTTGAAATCGCTTTTGCCAATAGCCGCTGAAAAACTGCTAAGTGTAACATTTTGTGGATTAAAGGCCATTTGCATATCCATTACCCGTACCGGCATTGGCAGGTCTTTGGTGTCATATACCAGGTTAGTTACCTTCAGGTTACCGGCAGCCTTAATAGCCTCGTAGCGCTTGTTATCTATATCACTTTTGCGGCCCTTAAAATCAAGGTTCAGGTTAAGCAAACCGGTAATGGTTTTCAAACCTTCTATAGGGTAAAACTTCGGCACATTGGCCAGGTCCATGCGGCCCGTTACATTGGCTATCACGTTAGGGTCACTAACCGGTGTGCGCACATTAATCTTGGCATCTATCGGGTCGGTACCGGCTTCCAGGTGCAACTTGCTGATATCTACAACGGTTAAATCCAGGCCACCTTGTGGCTTAACCACATTAGCTGCAATGAAAATATTTTTTACACCCACCGGCAGGTCGGGGTATTGAAACATACCATTGTTCACTTTCAGGTTAAGGCCAAAGGCGGGGTAGTCGTCTCCTTTCATCTCTCCCTTCACGTTTCCATCCAGCGCCAGCGAGCCGCTGGTCTTTACCTTGTCAAAATCCTTTTTGTAAATAGCCGGTATAAGGGATAGTATACTCTTAAACTCTGTTTGCTTGCTTTTGAATTTCACATCCAAAGCGGTTGATTCTTTCTTAGTTTGCACAAAGCCATCAAACTGCAGCCCCAGGTCATTCAGGCTGATAGAGTTCTCCTTAAAAGTGTATTTGCTGTTCGCATTATCTACGTTGATATTAATCTCTGCATCAAGTTTAGCCTTGCTAAGGTAGGCCACCGCACCGCTGCGGTAAGTAAGTTCTGCAATTTTTGTTTTGGTTACAAAATCGTAAACCGCATCGGTAACATCTCCGCTGCCCTCAAAATTCAAATCGGCTATAGAGGCATAAGCATTGCCCGCCCGGTCATCGTAGGTTATGTAACCTTTCTCTATTTTATATTTCTTTATCTCCAGTGCAAAATTATCGCTTTTAACCGGCTCGCTTTTGCTGCCGGTGCTTTTTACTATGTCCCAATTGGCTTTGCCATCGTAGTTTACTATGGCATTTACCTGCGGTTCTACCAGGTTTAGGGCCAGCAGCTTATACTTTTCGCCCTTAATTACGGTCATAAGGTCTACTGTAAAATTGAAGTTTTTGGTATAAACCAGTGT
>DATGXP010000207.1:0-6112 GCA_035298845.1 Chitinophagales bacterium | reverse complement strand
AATTATAACATTACTCTGCGCGTAACCAATAGCCAGGGGTGCACCGATACAGCTATGCACAGTATTACCGTGGCCAACCCGCCGCTTGTAAATTTTAGTAACTCGCCGCCCTGCACAAGTACCGCCGTTAATTTTACCGATAACAGCAGCAATATAGTGGATACCTGGCAGTGGCAGTTTGGAGATAACGATAGTGCTGCGGTTCAAAACCCGGCACATGTGTATGCTGCACCTGGCAACTATACCGTATCGCTTACCGCCACCGATACCAACAATTGCAGAAGCACTATCAGCCAGGCTATAGTGGTAAGTGCACCACCGGTGGCAGCATTTACAGCACCTGCTGCCTGCGAAGAAAACACATCTGTATTTACCGATGCTAGCACTGGTAACCCGGTGCAATGGCAATGGAATTTTGGCGATGGCAACACCAGCAGTGTACAGCACCCGGCACATGTGTACAGCAGCGATGGCAACTATACAGCAATGCTTATTGCAACTAATGGTTTTCAATGTGCTGATACAATAACACAACAGGTAACTGTACACCCAAAACCAACAGCTGCTTTCAGCACGGTTAATGTATGTTATCCAAATCCGGTAACATTTTCAAATAGTAGTACTGGAGCTATTGTAAACAATGGATGGAGTTTTGGCGATATGCTGGTAAGCACGCAGCAAAACCCCACGCATACCTATGCTGCAGCGGGTGGATACAATGCCACCTTATTGGTAGTTACCAGCGATGGCTGTGCCGATACCCTTACACAAACACTTATGGTATATCATAAACCTGTAGCTGCCTTTATCGTACCCGATGTGTGCCAGGGAGGTACTTCGGTTTTTACAAATACAAGTAGTATAGGTAGTGGCAGCATTGCCTCCTATGAGTGGACTTTTGGTGATGGCTCACCCGCAGATGCCCAGGAACACACTACGCATGCGTACACCGCGCCCAACACTTATAGTGCTACGCTTATTGTAACCAGCGATAATAACTGCGGAGACACAATTACCCAGCCTGCCATGGTTAACCCCAACCCTACGGCGGCTTTTACAACGGCTAATGTATGCTATGGCAATGCAGCCACCTTTACCAATATGAGTACCGGCAGCATAGCAGCTAACGACTGGAGTTTTGGAGATAACCAAAACTCGTCCGTGCAAAACCCAACTCATGATTACGCCTCTGCCGGCTCATACTTTACACAACTAATTGTAACCACCGGTGCCGGTTGCGCCGATACTACTATCCGACCAATAATAGTAAACCCAAAACCTGATGCCCACTTCAGTATTCCCGCTGTTTGTTTAGGACTGTCTTCTTTGTTTACAGAGAACTCCACGGGTAACATAGTAAGCTATAACTGGAATTTTGCTGACGGAAATACCTCTACCCAACAAAACCCTTACAACCTGTATGCTGCCGATGGTAATTATGAAGTGCAGTTAATAGTAACCAGCGATAGCGCCTGCCTGGATACCTTTACAATGAATGCTGTGGTGCACCCGTTACCAGTGCCTGGTTTTACCACACCGGCAGTGTGCCTTAACCAGACAATGTCTTTTACCAATACCAGCACCATAAATAGCGGTAGCATAAACCAGTGGTGGTGGGATTTGGGCGATGGCAATACCGGTACAGCACATACACCGACCTACACATATACGGCCCAGGGCACTTATAATGTGCGATTGATAGCTACATCTGATAACAACTGCGTAGACAGCACCATGCAATCAGTAACCGTTTACGACAAACCGGTAGCAGCTTTTACCGCCACCGAAGTTTGCGAAACTCAAGCCACTGTATTTGCCGATGCCTCTGCCATTGGTAACGGAACTTTAGCGCAGTGGCAGTATGATTTTGGCGATGCACAGGTTTCATCGCAACCATCCGCGCAGAACATCTACACCACACATGGCACTTACACGGCCACTTTAATAGTTACCAGCACCGATGGCTGCACCGATACTGCTACACAGGTTATTACCGTTAACCCGCTACCGGTACTTAGCTTTTCGGCGCCCGATGTTTGTTTGGGCATAGCTAGCCAGTTCAGCAATACATCATCTATTCCTACCGGTACTATCAGTACTTATACATGGGCTTTGGGCGATGGCAACACGACCACTAGTGTTTCACCGGCAAATACATACGCAGCATTTGGCACCTACACCGTTAGCCTTACAGCAGAATCGGATAAAGGTTGTATGCAAACTACCACGCAAACCGTGCAGGTATTTGATATACCAGTGGCCAGCGCTACCAGCACCCCTGCCTGTTACCAACTAGATAACGGCACCGCCACCGCACTTGCCACAGACGGAACACCACCCTACAATTACAGGTGGAACACCGGTGGAGTTACAGCAACTGTTACAGCCCTGTTTGCCGATAATTACGCCGTAACAATTACCGATGCTAATAGCTGCACTACCACTGCAGCCACGGTAGTAAGCCAGCCAACCGGCCCGTTAACTATTGCCTCTAACCCGCTTAATCCTGTAATTAAGCTAAACGACATAGTGGCTGTTAACTTAAGCAATAGCTATGGCGATTTAGCGGCTACATATATAGTTTCACCAGATTATGGTTTAACCTGCGCTACCTGCAGCCAATTTGATGCACAACCATATCAAACTACAGAATATACAGTAACCGTTACAGATACACAAGGCTGTACAGGTACCAGCCAATTTACTATTATGGTTGATCAGGCGTTGCCGCTGTTTATACCCAATGTATTTACACCCAATAGTGATGGCGCTAACGATACATGGGGCGTCTATTCGCAAGCGGTAAAACAGTTGAGATTGTTTATATTCAACCGTTGGGGCGAGAAAGTATTTGAAGGTGATGGCATTAATCAAACGTGGGACGGCACATACCAGGGCAAACCTGTACCTGCCGGCATATACACGTACTGGGGCGATATAGTGTACCTAAACAATAACACCATGCCGGTTAAAGGCACTGTTACCCTTATCAGGTAATGTAGTAGTTAAATTTATGCTACAACAGTTTAAATAATATCCCTTTGCCGTTTTCTTATACTGGCATACTATTGGGTTGTAATAAATAAAAAACATGGCCCATTACGTTTTATCAGCGCTTCTCTGCATGGCTTTCCTTTCAGCCAATAGTCAGTCACCGGAATATCCTTACCCTGTAAAAACAATACAGCTAGGTATGGACCTGCAAACGGTGAAGATGGCTTACATGGATGTGCCGGCACAAAAAACCACCGGCAAAACTGTATTACTACTGCATGGCAAAAATTTTAATGGTTATTACTGGAAAGATGTAATCCTATTTTTGAATGGTTTAGGATACCGGGTTATAGTGCCCGACCAGCCGGGTTTTGGCGAATCGGAAAAACCGGTAATGCATTATAGTTTTCACCAGTTAGCGGCTGGCACCAAAACATTACTTGATTCATTGGACATCAGCCGGGTAACTGTCATAGGGCATTCCATGGGTGGTATGCTGGCAACCCGCTTGGCACTTATGTATCCGGCTAAAGTTGAAAAGCTAATACTGGAAAACCCGATAGGCTTAGAAGATTATAGAACCTTTGTGCCATACAAACCTGTGGATAGCCTTTACAGGCAGGAGCGGGCAGCTACTTATGACTCCTACAAAAAATACCAGCAAAGTTACTACCCCGAATGGAAGCCGGAATATGAAGAACTGGTAAAGGCACAAGCCAAGATGCTAACGCAACCTAACTTTGACGAGATAGCCCGGGTAAATGCACTGACCTATCAAATGATATACGAACAACCCGTATGCTATGAGTTTAAAAACATTACTACTCCTACTCTGCTTATCATCGGTCAGGAAGACCGAACCATTGTAGGCAAGGCTTTGCTAAGTAAAGAGCAAAAAGAGGCACACGGGCAATACCACATGCTTGGCAAGCAAACCAGGCTACAAATTAAAAACAGCACTTTGGTTGAACTACCCGGCGTAGGGCATATACCGCATATACAATCGCTGGAGTTATTTAAGACTCACGTTGCTAAATTCTTGCAATAGGTAATTTACAAAAGCATACCTTTAATAGGTGAAACAAATTGTATTATTAATTGCTCTCCTCAGCATTGTTGGCTGCTACCGGCAGCGGCCTCTACCATATAAAACCACGGAACCTACTTTAGTGCTGAACGGCGATAGCGGTTACATTACACCCACACCAGAATATAGTCTGAAACTTAGAGGAGATAGCGGTTACGTTTCGAAAAGGGCAGGCCACGAATTTTTACTTAAATATTCTTTAACCGATAGCACCAATTTTTACTGGCAAAACAACATTAGCGATACCATTGGTAAATATTACTACATAAAACAAACAGGCCGCTATTATGTATATATAATGGATTACAAAGAGGAATTCTCATTTGAAACAAGTATTGTAGCAGAAGTAACTGCAAAGGGAGGGCTAATGCAGTATGAGCGCTATTTGCATGGTAATTATCCCCGCTGCCTTGAAAATTATGCAGATGGGTTTTGGAAGCACGGCGATAACTTTATTGTAAAAATATGTGGAACTGGATCCGGCTATGGTGCTACTTACATGCTTTTGTTTAACAGCATAACACCGCGCGATTCATTGGAACTTATTCCTTTAAGCTATTGGTCGCAAATGTTAAGCGCCGCTGGAGAAGACCTGTCATCAACTATAGATTTAAGAGCTAACAAATTGACCATACATTATCAATTACAAACCGGCGATTACAATTATAGCGATTCGTTTAATATACATAGCACCCGCCGTTTTGATGTTCACTACACATTAGAAAACAATAAATGGGTAACTAAGGAGAAAGACAAATATGAAGGGTTGGATTTATGGTTGTAAAACCATCCACCTCCGTCAATCTGCGGTTGACACCTCCCCAGCGGAGGACAAAATCCCGGCTTTCACGTTTAGGGATGCCAAAGCTATATCGGCGGCTGTTGTGTCCTCCGCAGGCGGAGGTGTCTTGCTTCAGCAAGACGGAGGTGGAAGGCCGCTACTAAATCTCCCACGCCACCAAAGCCCTAACCTCTTCCACACTTAGCGGCTTCACCACACTTAATCCGGTGGCGGTATATTTTTCTTTCAGGTAGTTAACAGCCGGTGTAATCCATGCTGCACTTTCGTCGTTCAGGTTATCAAGCAATACCGAAATTTGGTAGAGCGTAGTCAGGCGCTCAAAGAATGGCTTGGCGCTGGCTTCCATTTCTGCAGGTGGCAATTGCTTAAGGTTTTCGGCAAAGGTTTTCATCTGCTGCACATTGCTACGCAGAAACTCAGCATGCTCTGCACTGTTAGCCGCCGTGTTTTCTATCTCCGCATTCAGTGTGTCAAAACCATCGCTCTTAAAGAATGCGCGAAGTATATCCAACACTATAATATTACCACTGCCCTCCCATATAGGCAAAACCATCACATCGCGCATAATCTTAGGCATCACTCCATCTTCTATATAGCCCAGGCCACCCATCAGTTCCATGCTCTCGCGGGTAATGTATACACCCGTTTCTGCACTCCACTTTTTAGTAATAGGGTTAATAATACGGAACAGGCTTGCCTCTTTCTTATCGCCATTATCTGCTTTATCCAAAGCTTCTATAGCACGCCATACTAAGTAGAAGTTAGCCACGTTTAGTGCCCCCAGTTCGGTTAGCTTGGTACGGATAAGCGCATGCTCAAGTGCTGGCTTGCCAAACGTAACGCGTCCATTCAAAAACTGGTAAGCTTCTATTAGCGCTCTACGGGATGCCGACAGCGCCGCCACCGAGTTATATAAGCGCGACAGGTTCACCATCTCTATCATTACCTTAAAGCCTTCAAACTCTTTACCTACCATCTTACCCCGGGTATCGCGCAGTATGCACTCAGCACTTGCCATGCTCCGCACACCCAGTTTATCTTTCAGGCGTATCACTTCCATATAATTGCGCTCACCGTTTGGCAGTGGGTTCTCTATCATAAATATCGAAAGCCCACGAGTCCCTTTTACATCGTTATCGGTGCGTGCCAGTGCAAATATCAATTGCGCATTGGCATTGCTGCAAAACCATTTTTCGCCGTTTAGCGCATATACATCATCATCTACATGC
>DATGXP010000206.1:0-9445 GCA_035298845.1 Chitinophagales bacterium | reverse complement strand
TAATACGGTTTCCAGCGTATATCCATTTTTTATCAGAATGTTTTCTGTCTGGTCATCCACTTTAATGGCGGTAAGTACCTTCTCATGGCCATAGCCGCGACGTGGGTCGGTATTTACTTTGTCTATCAATTGCTGAATGGTGCTTTTCCCATCGCCAATTACAGCAGCCGGTGTACGCAGAGCCGCTGCTACATATTTGTAATTGATAATCAGAACGCGATGGTCGCGGCCGGTTATATACTTTTCGCATATCACTGCCCGTGAATATTTTTTTGCGGCATTCATTCCTGTTACAGCATCTTCCCAGTTACGCAGGTTGGTTGTTACTCCTTTACCATGGTTACCATCCAGTGGTTTGGTTATAACCGGGTAGCCAATTTTATCAATAGTATCTTTCAGGTCGGCTTCATCGTACACCACGTATCCTTTGGGTACTGGTATCTGCGCGGCATCCAGCAGGTTCTTGGTATCTTCTTTATCGCAGGCAATTTCTACGGCTATATTAGATGTAGTAGAGGCTACAGTTGCCTGTATCCGGCGCTGGTTTTTGCCATACCCCAATTGTACCAGCGAGTGGCGGTTCAACCGTATCCATGGTATCTTTCGTTTCACCGCTTCATCTACAATTGAACCGGTGCTTGGCCCAAGCCGTTCTTCTTCGCGTATCTCACGTAATTTTTGAATATCGGCAGCCAAATCATACGGTGCTCCGCTTATCAGCGCTTCGGCAATTGCCACTGCCGAGCGGGCAGCAAATACACCGGCCTTTTCCTCAAAATAGCTGAACACAACATGGTATACACCTGGTTTGCTGGTTTCGCGGGTGCGGCCAAACCCACAATCCATACCGGCCAGTGTTTGTATCTCAAGTGCAATATGCTCTATTACATGCCCCATCCAGGTACCGTCTTTTACCCGCGAAAAGAAACCGCCCTCTACACCCTCGCTGCAACGGTGTTCAAACATGCTGGGAAACATTGCCTCTAATCTTTCACTAAATCCGGGAATCTTGTGTGTGGGCTTTTGCTCCATATCTTCCAGGTCAAGCCTCATTACTACCAGCTTATGGCGTTTATTGCTCCAGTAGTTTGGGCCTTTCATCACTTTTATATCCAGAATTTTCATAGTCGCTTTTTTGTGTTAATGGGTTGTGCTTGTATTTATCAGTGAATCATCAGCTTTTATCTGTTTAATCGCACATAAGCGCAATTTAAAACTTTCGTTTCAGTAACTGCGATTGTTGAAAAAAACTTTTTGAAATCATATCCGTTTCTTCATTTTCGGTAAGTATTTACCACCCATGATACCTAAAGGAAAACTAATAGCCATAGGCGGCGCAGAAGATAAAGGAACAGATAAGGACTTATTTGCTGTACATAAAAACAATCCCAACTACAGCGAGTTGGGGGTGTTGCGTCGCATTGTGGCCGAGGCCGGTGGCAAAGATGCGCACATTGAAGTAATAACCACTGCATCATCTATACCCGGAGAGGTTTGGCGCAACTACAATAATGCCTTTGCTAAACTGGGCTGCACTAATGTAGGACATATGCGCATCCGCAAACCTAAAGATGCCGATAATGAAGACATACTGGCGCGCCTTAAAGCCTGCGATGCAGTAATGTTTAGCGGTGGCGACCAAAGCAAGATTGTTTCTACGTTTAATCTCTCCGCCTTTTTTGATATACTGAAACAGCGATATAAAGAGGGTAACTTTGTAATTGCTGGTACCAGTGCCGGCGCTATGGCTATGAGCCACATAATGATACGGGATGGTAATGCTGCTGCCTCTTTGCTAAAGGGCGAAGTAAAAAATGGTATTGGCCTTGGCTTTGTAGACCAGGTAATTATCGATTCGCATGTTAATAAGCGGGGCCGGTTTACACGGCTTGCCCAAATGGTAGCATTGCACCCTACACTAACAGGTATTGGCCTGGGTGAAGATACCGGTGTGATAATAACCAACGATAGCGACCTGGAAGTAATAGGCAGCGGTGCGGTAATGATTGTAGATGGCTCGCATGTAGTGTATAACAATATAGCGCACATAAGCGACGGATGTCCCATTTCCCTCGAAGACCTTCGTGTTCATATATTGCAAATGGGCAATCTGTATAATTGTAAAACAAAGAAAATAACCGTGTAACTACATAATTACACGGATAAAGTGGTAGTGCGTTTTGTTTGCTTAATAAGTTGTATTTATCTGTGTAATCAAACGAAGTTTATCAGAGTAATCTTAAAAGTATGGCAAAGAAAAAATCTCCAAAGTCTAAACCCGGTACTGCTGACATTGAAATGAGATATCACCTGATTGAAAAATACAGGGCCGTAGTAGCCAAACGCTACGATTTCAAAGTAGTAAATGAAAAATATGAGCTACCTGAAACTATAAATAAAGAGGTGGTAGATACGCTCAAAAGCTATTTTCTCGAAAGCCTTTACCCCGAGCCGCAAATGCGCCAAAAACTGGATGCAGCTTTTGAGGAGTTGCAAAACTATGTACTGCACCCGGGGCGCATTGCCGATTTGCTGGGCAACATAGGAAGTGCCATTTTACGCTTTGGTTTTCAGTTTCCTACAGCGGTTAAAAGCGGCATTAATGCGCTTGAGGTGCATACCTCTGCCAAACACTTCGAAAACTCTTTGTTGCAGGGTGCCAATGACAATGGTTTTACCGTGCCTATCACCGACGAACAGTTTTACGTATGCCTGCGCTCTATACCAAAACCTCAGCTCGAAAAATTTATAGATGAAGTAGGAGGGTTGTTTCACTCTTTTTCTAATACCGATTTACTGGGCAAAACACTAAGCATAATGGACGATGTGCTCGTTCGTATGAATTCTAAAACAGATGTATACAGCCATACCGAAATTGAAGCTATAGAGCTTGGTCGTGAGATAATCCGGCGTGGGCACGAATTGTTCCTGCACCTGGATGAAGAAACCAAAGCACACATCCTGGAGCTTGTAACTGCTAATGAGCGCGACTTCCTGGAGAGCGTTTATGAGTAATTAACTGACCTAAACAAGGATTTTTCTGTAAACTACAAATTGCAGTCATCTATGTTTTAACCGGTTGCTCCGTAAACGGTAACATGTTTTCTGCATTCACCCACATCTGGAACCTTATTTCGCGCACCGGTATCCGCTTTGCCCAAACTGACCGGGACAGGAGGGAAATAATTGATTTAAACCGTGGGTTGTTTGTATTGCTGGTAATTCAATGTTGTAGCCTTGCCATGCATTTGATTAATGGCTTGCAGCGTTCTGCAGCTATGACTTTAATCTTT
The DNA here is from genome assembly GCA_035298845.1 of Chitinophagales bacterium. Classification (GTDB taxonomy): domain Bacteria; phylum Bacteroidota; class Bacteroidia; order Chitinophagales; family LD1; genus Bog-950. Next base: position 6,152 of record DATGXP010000206.1, on the reverse strand, counting down.
GTTATAGGCTTGTTGCTAATCCGCATATTGGTTTGGCGTGGGCAGGTTAATACGGCCAAAATTTCCAGCATCGTATTAATCAATTACAATACCATCTCCATGGCTGTATTTCTGGGGGTGCATACACATATCATCGATTTTCTTTTACTCACAGCTTTGTTGCCTTTGTACTTTTTCGAAATAAAAAATCGCAAACTTATTTTTTGGGGTATATCCATAAGTGTAATCCCGTTTATCATTTATCATTTTGCCTCCCCATACATTGCCTCTTATGGGGTATCTATTGCCGAACAGTTAGTAGTAAATGAATCTACCGAGCCGGTTAAAATATGTAGCCTGGTGGCATTACTCTATTTGATTTATCATAAGAACTCCCGTTACGAAAAGGATGTTTTGGGTAAGGAACAGGAATTAATAAATCAAAAAGAATTATACGAGCGGTTGCTTGAACAAATACCTATTGATATTGTAACGTTTGACAAAGAGTTGAGATATTCTTATATCAATAGCAAAGCGATAGCCGATCCCGAAATGAAGAAATGGATGATAGGCAAAACTAATGCAGATTATTTTGAAAAACGTGGTCTTGATCCTGCTGCAGCTATTGAGCGCGACCGTATTCTTCACCAGGCGCTTTTTAGAGAAACCGCCATACAAATGGAAGAAATACTTACCGATAGGCACGGTAAAAGCAAACACAGCGTAAAAGGTGCGGCGCCTATTTACAATCAGAATAAGGATTTGCTCTGCCTGGTTGGGTATTCGCTGGATATTACAGATATGAAAGATGCGGAGATAAAACTTAAAAAATATGCAGGAGAACTGGAGAAGAAAAATGATGACCTGAAACATTTTATTCACGCCACATCGCACGACTTAAAAAGCCCGCTGCGCAATATTGCATCCTATCTGCAGCTATTGCAAAAAAGAAATGCCAGTAAACTGGATGATGATTCTATTGGTATGATTGGCCACACTATTAAATCAGTGAAGCAACTCAATCAGCTTATTAATGATATCTACCAGTATTCCATGGCCGACCAGAATGATAAGCCAACCGAAATTACCGATTTAAATAAGGTGGTAGAAGATGTAATACGTAAAATAGGGGATGTAATTGCGGGCAAAAAAGCACTGGTACACTACGACCACCTACCGGTAATAGAGGCTGCCCCCTCGCACATGAGTATGGTATTAAGCAACCTTATAGAGAATGGGTTGAAATATAATACCTCTGCCAATCCGGCTATTAAAATAACCTTTAATCAAACAGCAGAGGAATATATAATAGGGGTAAACGACAATGGTATTGGTATAGAGCAGCGCCACACACGTCAAATATTCGAAATTTTTAAACGCCTCCATACCTCCGAGGAGTATGATGGCACCGGTGTGGGATTGGCCATTTGTAACAAAATAGTGCAAAATTATGGAGGGCGCATGTGGGTAGAAAGTGAGCCTGGTATCGGTTCTACGTTCTTCTTTAGCTTATCTATCAGCGCAGTCAGACCGGTTTCTGCATCTGCTTTCAAAATTGATATTTTTGACGATCTGGCAAAGGCCAGCTAGGATAAATTTGGCAAGGTTACTGTTTAGGTAAATTGGTGGGGCTTATTTTGCCCCGTGTAAATTTGCTTACATGCCCATTAAACTAACCCGCAAACCGCGCAAGCACGATCCCGAAGCCGATACCATCTATCCATTTACCGATATTGCCGTTAGTCTTTCAGGCGGAGGTTTCAGGGCTTCGGCTTATTCGCTCGGTTGCCTTTCTTACCTGCAGCGAAGGAGTTACAATGGTCTTCCTCTTCTGGAGCGCGTCAAATTTATTACCAGCGCCTCTGGTGGAACTCTTACCAGCTTACTGTTCTCTGCTTATAACCATTTGGGTATTCCCTTCACAGAAGTATATAACCGCCTCCGTAAAGAAATTTTGATAGAGGATAAGCTATTAAAGGATGCGGCAGAAATAATAGCAGACGATGCGCAGTGGAGCGAAAACTCCGGTAAAAGCCGAAATACAATAAATGCTTTTGCTAAGGCTTTTCAGCATAAGGTTTTCGATAATCTGGAGTTTGGTGTTTTTTGGGCTGGTAAAGGCACACTGGAGGAAGTTTGCTTTAACACATCCGAACTGGAAAATGGCAGAACTTTCAGATTTCAAACAGACGGAGACAATGCCACCGAAGAAATTATTGGAAATCCTTACTTATGTATACGAAGCAAAAACATAAGGGGAATAAAAAAGATAGCCCTCGGTGATATTATGGCTGCATCTGCCTGCTATCCGGCCGGTTTCGAGCCGATGGTTTTTCCCGACGACTTTGTTCGTTATCCCATGCATCAGCAGGACTTAAAAGATGCTTTGGTGAAAGCAGTAAACCATAACTGGAGTGATTATGAGCCTTACACCAAATCTTTTGTAATAATGGATGGGGGTATTACCGATAACCAGGGTATAGAAAGCCTCCGTTTAGCAAACAAGCGCCGCATGAAAAAAAACAAGCGTGGTTTCGATACTGTGCTAATCTGCGATGTGGCCAATTATTTTTTAGAACCCTTTGAGCCCCTGCATGAAGAAACTACATGGTGGAGCCGGATTTCAATGTACAATATTATAAGTATACATAAGTATGCTCCCTTTATTTTTGCAGCGGCAGTTGCCATGATTTTTACTACCAGATTTTCAGGCCTGGGGTGGGTATTGGCCACTGTTTCTTCCCTTATGTTTGCCACATTCATGCTGGGTACATATCTTATGAGCCGCACACCCGACCCTGTGGGCAGCATGAATATGTTCAACGTTCCGTTGGGAGTATTTATGAACTATTTTCTTAAAAGCCCCATCAGCCGTACCGGTTTAATGATTAAAGCCAGGTGGCGCTCTACTATGCGTGTAGGTATGGAAATTTACGACATTCATCTTCGCCGTGTCAATTACGAGGCTTTCTACATGGACCCTGACTGGGTAGGTAAAGCAAAGTCGGTTAGTATATATGAATTGAGTAAGGGGAACGAACATGTGTTTCAACGGCTGATGACTGCCAAAGACTTCGATGCCGAAACAAAAGAGCTGCTAACACCATCAGAGGCAATAAAATCAGTAGCCGAATATGCCCGCCGAATGGGAACTACCCTTTGGTTTTCTAAAGATGACATGACCAACGAGAAAAATATTCTGGACGCTTTAATAGCCTGTGGCCAGTTTACTATGTGTTATAACCTGCTCGAATACATTATAGAGTTAGAAGCAGACTATCCGGCCGTAAAAGAAGATTCAGTCATACAGTGCCTTAAAACAGAACTACTGCATGATTGGAAATTGTTTCAGGTAAATCCGAAATTTATGGTGATTGACTTTATGGCAGCAACCGGTGGTTAGTCCCGCATTTTCCTGCGCTTCTTTTCATCTTTTTTGCGCTCTTTTTCTTCTTTCTTTTCCTCCTTTTTCTTTGCGCCTTCCTCCTTAGCTACAGCTACAATTTCGCTTATAGTGCCATCGTTCTTTACCACAATCCTGCTGTTTTTTAGTGCATTGCTTTCCGATACCATCTTCAGGTCCAGCCCAAACCGGTAATCGGTTTTCCCCCCTTTGCGAATTAGTGGCCCCAGGCTTTTAAATGCATCTGTAAACGATATTCTGATTGGCAATACTAATTGCGTACTGTCTTGTTCCTTTATTTTTATCTCTCCCCATTTGGCTCCCGATATCCATGGATAGTCAGCTATAGCAAATTTGTATTTAAGGTCTTTAAATTCAAAGGGAATTTTGTTCTTGTTGCCTATCATCAGATTTATGTAGAGCGTTACTCCTTTTAAGCTCAATGAATCAAACGTTAGCTTTTGTAATTGTGCGGTAGGTATATAAAACAAAGGTAGGCGCTTGTCAATATCCAGGTCAAACTCTTGCCTAAAAGGTAGATGTGTAAAAAACCTTGTTTGTATCCGGTATACAATACTATCCTCTCCACGTTTTTCTGCATTTTGCAATACCGCTAATAATTTCTCGGAGTAAATAGTAACAGGTAATTGTATCCATGTGCTGTCCCACCGGCGTATATTCAGCGATTTTGGATAACTGCTTTTTATCACTTCTTCGCCCCCTATAAATATCTTGTATTGCATACTATCTGCTGCCAGGTTAAATGGCAGAGGGCTATGAATAAGCATATTACCCACCATATCCGTTTTGTCGAGGTCAAGCGTTGTTATTTCAAATGAACCAGCTTCCAGGCGCGGTATAAATAGTGTACGGTAAGGGCTTTTGTTATTGAAGTAGTGATACAAATCAACAGCTACAAATACTGCAAGCGGCGTCAGTATTATAGCCAATAGGGTAAGTAATAGTGTTTTCTTTTTTGATGTCATGGTCTATGGTTGTTGCCCAAAAGCAATAAAAATGATGCCGCAACTCTCCATATTTTTTACGCCGCATATTGGGGAATAACATCACTGGTTGTTCAGTGGGTGTAACGGAAATCCATATAATAGGGTGCGTTAAGCTTTTCTTTTGCGCGTTTTTTTTGCAGCAAATTCTGCTACGGGTGGCAAAGTTTTTTTATCAAGGTTTAGCCTGTATGTATAATTTGTAGAAAGGATTACATCATTACAGTCAAAGTGTTTTATCACTCCATCTTTCTGCAGGGCTACTACCCAACAACTGTTTTGGTGCATGCCATAATCAATTATAAATATCGCTTCACCACGCCCGAGCGGGGTTTCAACGAGTATAGCCGGGTTCAATTGTAGTATCATACCAGATGCCTTAAAATATTCGTGCCAAGCGCACTGTAAGCCATATAGGGCACCATAATACAAGCTGTTTTTACGAAAGTTATGGGGAATTTAAACCTCTTATTTAATCATCTTGAGGTGTAAAACTGTTGGGCTGCAGTTTTGTAATGTAATTTTAAGGCACGCTCTTTGAAAACAACCACGACAAATTAATGAGTATATAAATCCTCTGCATTAAGTTTATAATCTGGATATGGAGGGCAAATTGTTTAATAATAAATAGTAAAGATGAAATACACTACTGAGATAAAAATTAATGCACCCATAGAAAAGGTGGCAGAGTTAATTGGCGACCATAACATGATGAAGAATTGGATGAAAGAACTTATTACGCACGAAACTGTAAGCGGCACGCCACGCAAAGAGGGGGCAAAAACAAAATTACGCCTTAACCTGGGTGGTGGGGTGGATGTTTTAGAAACTTTAATAAAGATCGATTTTCCTAATTTTTTCGTTACAAAATATGAGTTACCGCAAGGTAGCCTTACTGTCGTTATTACTTTTGAAAAAGACGGGAAAGGCACCATCTACAAACTTGACCATAGTTTTGAGTTTAAAGGGATGCTAAAAATTGGGACCGCTTTAATGAAACCCGGATTTATAAAGCACAGTGAACGTATGATGCAGGATTTTAAGAAAATGGTTGAGAAAGAATCCTGAGATTTGACTTGCCATTAGCTTAATTTTTGGCACGCTCTTTTCAATGCCATGTATATTACTAACTAAAACCTAACCATATGTTACGCTGGTCATTTCTCTTTCTGATTATAGCTATTGTAGCTGCTGTATTTGGATTTACTGATATAGCTTCAGGTGCTGCATCTATAGCAAAAGTATTATTCTTTATTTTTATAGGATTTTGGCTCCTTATGATAATATTGGGAGTTACAATTTTCAAAAAGTAAACTTATCGCGATTGTTTTTTAAGGCCGGTGTAAATGGGAAATTTACACCGGCCTTTTGCTTTTCGTAAAAAGAGGCAAAAAAAACCACCAGAAAACAAACATAGTTCCTGGTGGCTATCCCACTGTTGATATTGTATTTTATGAGTGCCTTGGTGTCCTAAACACTTTTTTTGCTGCTGTTTGTGATTGCATTTGTCGCATTAGCTGTTGCTCACGCTGCCAGGCTATTTGTTGATTATGCCTGAATTGTTTTTCTAATAGCGGCGCATCATCCCTTCTTGCAGGGTGTATTTCTCCCTGAACTGGTATTAGGTGCATATCTTCACCATGTGTTATCACCGGTGTTTTAGGTTTAAAGTCTTTTATCTGCTTACTTTTTTGCTTGGTTATCACTTTGGCAACGGCTTTTACAGCTTTAATTGCAAAATTAGACGCTGTTTTCTTAACCTTAGC
>DATGXP010000205.1:0-3889 GCA_035298845.1 Chitinophagales bacterium | reverse complement strand
TGCATGGCCACCTTTCAATTCGGGCAACAATGTATTTACCTTTTGGTCCCAGCCCTGCAAAATGCCCTTCTGTATTGCAACCTGCGTAAGCATAGTGGTAATGCTTTTGGCCATAGAGAATGAGTTAGACTGCGAACTATCGGAGTAGCCATCCCAGTAATGCTCGGTAATAATGCTGTCGTTTTTTATTACTAAAAAGGCCACACTCTCAGTCTGGCGCAATACCTTATCCAGGGGTTCGGATAATGGTTTCTGCATATAGCTGGCATGCAAAGGCCATTGCCATACATTATCAGCAGCAGGTATAGGGTGTGTATCGAAAAACTGAGCATCGTCGATAGAGGCGGAGGTAGTGCCGTGCAGGTAAGAAGCGCGCAGGCCTTTAAACAGATAATCGTTGCCGGTAGCCACGGCCAATAGTAACAGCACTGCTATAAAAAGCGCAAAACCGGCAATTGCTTTCAACAACTTTTTCATGATGGGTTTTATTTACCCAAAGTAAGTAAAATAAAAGCTAACTAACGATTAAAGCTATACCCTGCCCTAATCAATGTCATCCGCAGAACCTGCTGTTTTTCTGATAAACATGCGACGCAGGGAATTGGTAAAATATTTATCTGTAGGATAACGGCGGTGACTGGTAATGTTATTAAACACAATAGCTACCACCAGCAAAATAAAAGCACCGGATAGTACCGGCGATAAAACATACATATAACCCAATGCCTTTATCTTCTCCGAACCTATTACAGCAATTAACGCAGTAGCGCCGCCCGGTGGATGGAGCGTTTTTGTTACTTGCATTAAAACAATAGAAAGTGCCACAGCCAGTGGGGCAGTAAGCCATATTATATCAGGCAATAACCGGTAAACCGTTACACCCACTATGGCAGATACCAGGTGGCCGCCAATTAAATTACGAGGCTGCGCCAGCGGGCTTTGTATGGCGCCGTAAACCAACACGCTTGAGGCGCCAAATGAACCAATAAGAAAAATATTTTCGTAGCGGGTTAAGGAATGACTTTGCCAAAAAGCAATTAAACCTATGCCCATAAAAGCACCTACAAATGACCAGAAGTGCTCCTTAAAGTCAACCAGCGTTTCCTTATATATAACATACCGCGAAACGCGCAATCCCCGTTTTATTCTGTTACGCACCATGCGCGTAAATAAAAAGAAGATTACTGAATAAGGGAGTTTTCTATTAGAACAACAGAAACTCCGCAATTCCTACAACCCTAAGCTCTAGCCTTTTTTAGCGCCCATCACCAGCATACCACCTCCTACTAATATAACTACGGCACCCGCAATTGGCGACCAAGGGATATGATGTTTTTCAGTTTTAGATATCTCCAACTCTCCAATATCCACTACTTTCTTTTTAGTAAAAAAAGTAACGCCTCCAAAAATGGTAAGTACCAATCCTATAACAATTAAAATTATGCCTGCTGTTTTCATACTATATAAATTTAATATTACAATAAAAGAAAAGGCAGAGGCTGTTGAAAGCCTCTGCCTTTAATACACTAAAGAAATTTAGATAGCGCCTTTGCAGTTGTATCCGCCACCTTCAAGTACATCTATGGCAAGGCCATATTCGGTAGCTGATCCATAATCTTTTTCGCACACTCTTACCTCAGGCTCCGAAGATTTAGTACACACCTGGCACTGTTTGCAAGAGGAGAAACCCGAAATCATTAGCAAGCCTAAGGCTGATACTACAATTAATTTTTTCATGATTGTTGTTTTTAGTTGATTAAGTAGTGATATAAAAGTCGAATAGGTTATAGCGGATTTCTTCCCCGTATTACGCGTAGTATAACAGCAATCAGCGCTATTACTAATAGTACGTGTATGATGCCGCCTGCGTGAAACGCAAAAAAACCAACTGCCCAACCTATTATAAGAATGACAGCGATTAAATACAGTAGATTTTCCATGATTTGTGGTTTTAGTTGTTATTAAATGATTAATACATATTAGGTACCTCCTTATATTAATTCAGAACGTACCTGCAACAGTAAAGGCGAATTCCGTGCCATGCTACTTTGAACTGAATTGTGGGAAAAGTTGGGGAGAATTATCCCATATAAAATCAGGCAAGGAATTTGAAAATATAGGTACATAACAAATTACCTCATTCAATAAACTAAAACCACGAGTTATGAAAAAAACAATGCTCTTTATTGCAGCAGCTATTATCTTCGCATTATCGCCACAGATAACCAAAGCCCAGGCATGGGAACGAAACACCAAGGTACTGGCAATAGGCTTCGGCCCTTCGCAATTTTTCCACTTAGATAGATATTACTATGACCGCGGGCCGCGTGGATTTCGCAGTTTCTATTGGCCGCTAACAGGGCAGTTTAATTTTCAGGGAGAGTTTGGCGTACATAAGTATGTAGGCCTTGGCTTTACCACCGGTATTGGAGGCCGCGGACCATACTTTAACGATTATGCCGGTGAGATAAATGTACCCATTGGTTTCCTGGTTAACTTTCACTTCTACCAGTTAATTGCCGATCACGCCAGCCGCGATATTAAATCAGACAAGTTGGATATATATGCAGGTCTAACTGTTGGTAGCGGGCTTGCATTTGCATTCTATCCGGGTTTAACGCGTGTAGTTCCTATAGCCTTTGGAGGACCACATGTGGGGTTGCGCTATTACTTTGCACCCAGGGTGGGCATAAATGGGGAATTTGGTTTCGGCCGAAGCATAGCCAATGTGGGGTTTGTATTTAAGATTTAAAACGTACCACCCTTAGCAAAAAAAACTCCCGGATAAACCGGGAGTTTTTTTTGCCATCAATCCTTCATAGTCCGTCAATTCATTTTGGTAGTTCTACTATAGTTTCTCCTCAAAACGTTTTATCTACCTATCTACTTAATCATAGTAACCGTTCCTTTGCGGATTTCTTCACGGTGACCGTTTAAGAAGGTAAGTTTTAACTGGTAGGTGTAAATGCCCGGAGGTTGTATACTGCCTTTGTAATTTCCATCCCACTCAAACTGGTGGTCGTTAGATTCAAACACCTTTTCTCCCCAGCGGTTAAACACCTGCATCTGCAGGTAAGCCAATGCCTTTAGGTTTCCAAATACTTTAAACACATCATTATTGCCGTCATTATTTGGCGTAAACGCATTGGGAACAAAAATGGTATAGTCAGGTACTACCGAAACGGTTAACATATCGGTAGCTGTACAACCCGCATCGTTGGTTACAAGTATATGGTACACGGTAGTGCCTTTAGGTGTAGCTACCGGATCTACACAATCGGTACAACTCAGCGATTCGCCGGGGCTCCATACGCTTACATAATTACCGGCTGTACCAGTCAGGGTATAGCCTAACGTAGTGCTCTCACCAAAATCAATATCTACAGATGGTGTTGCATCTATAGTAAACTCATACAGGTAAACCAATGCAAAGCTATCACTCATGCTGCAGTTATTGGCATCGGTTACAGTAACGTTGTAGTCTCCAGGCAATAACCCGGTTTGCTGTGCACCTGTGGCAGCGTTGTTCCATGTGTACTGATAAGGAACCGAGCCTCCGTTTATATTCAGTGTAATACTTCCATCGGGGCTATTGGTAGCACAAGTTGGGTTGGTAAATGTATTGCTCATTACCATGCCCGATGGCTGGCCTATAACAAATGAAACACTGGCGGAACATTGGTTGCTATCAAACACCGTTACATCATAATTACCCGCGGCCAGACCTGAGTTGCCTGGTTGCACACTGGTATTGCTCCATCCGTATGTATAAGGCGGTACTCCACCCACTGCGCTTACAGTGGCAGTGCCATCCATATAGCCAAGGCAGCTAACATCGGTGTGGGTTTCGCTCACCACTATTGCAGCCGGCTCAGACAATGAAACGGAA
>DATGXP010000204.1:0-2883 GCA_035298845.1 Chitinophagales bacterium | reverse complement strand
CGATTTTAGAATTACCAATGTACTGGGCGATACGATTCTTGAAACCGGCATACCGCTGCTAACCAATAATGACACTGTATTTAGCGGTGCCCACCAATTTCCTGTTTGCATAAACGAAATCAACGGTATAACAACACCTTTCAAAACCAAATCGCAGGTACAGATATTAAATAGTTCAGCTAATACACTTTCAGTTTTTAACCATAATAATTACAGTATAGATTACCAGGTGCTGGATGTATTGGGACGAAACATAGCTGCCGGAAATTTAGCCGGTAATTCGGAACAGTCTTTATCCCTTCAACAGGGCGGCGTTTATATAGTTAGATATACAGCCCCGCAGTTTGGCACACAGGCTGAGCGGGTGATGGTTAGATAAGGCTGGCAAACCTCCACACATCTTCAAACGTATTGTATAGCGGCACCGGTGCCACGCGTATTACATCGGGTTCGCGCCAGTCGGCTATTACACCGGCCTTAGTTATTTTTTCAAACAAAGCCTTTCCGTTGGCTTTGGTTTGTATTGAAAGTTGGCAACCGCGGTGTTCTTTAACCGCGGGGGTAATTATTTTGTATTCCCCGTCGTCTGTCGTCCGTTGTCCGCCGTCGGTCAATAACCAATACAGGTAACTTGTAAGCAGTTCCGATTTTTTGCGCAGAGCGGGCAACGTTGCTTTATCAAATATCTCTAACGATGCTTTATGCGCAGCCATACTAAGTATAGGCGCATTGCTTATCTGCCAGCCGGCTGCACCGGTTTGCGGCACAAAATTCTTCTGCATTTTAAACCGCGTCTTTTCATCATTACCCCACCAACCGGCTAAACGTGGCAGTGCTGGATTATTAGCGTGGCGTTCATTTACAAACACACCACTCACCCCACCGGGGCCGCTGTTAAGGTATTTGTAACTGCACCAGGTAGCAAAATCAATACCCCAATTATGCAACTGTAACTCAACATTACCAATAGCATGTGCAAGGTCAAGCCCGATAGTTATGTTGTGTGTTGCGCATACTGCTGCAATCTTGGGTATCTCAAATAACTGACCGGTATAGTAATTTACCACACTTAGCATTACCAGTGCCAGTTCGTCTTTATGCTCTTCTATCTTCGATATTATATCTTCTGTGCGCAGGGTTCCTTCACCTGCGCGCGGCATTACTTCTACTATGCAGTCTTCGGGGTTTAAGCCGTGCAGGCGAATCTGTTGCTCTATAGCGTAGTAGTCCGATGGAAACTCATTCGACTCTACCAGTATTTTATTTCGCTTGCCTTCTGGGCGATAGAAAGATATCAGCATCAGGTTAAGGTTAACCGTTAGCTGGTTCATTACTACTACTTCGCTTTTATCGGCACCTACCAACCGCCCTATAGATTCTGAAAAAAAGTGATGGTAATACAGCCATGGGTTTTTGCCATGTAGGTGGCCCTCTACACCCAGGTTGCGCCAATCTTCCAGCTCAACTTTCAGGTGGTCTTCAACTGTTTTTGGCTGCAAGCCCAACGAGTTACCGCACAGGTAAATTGCATCTTTGCCATCTACCTGTGGTATATAAAACTGTTGGCGGAAATCTTTAAGCGTATCCTGCTCATCGAGCGAGCGGGCAAATTCTAAGGTGTTTTCGAAGGTCATCATTAATATATTTCAAGTATGCCCAACTCGCTGGATTCCGCAAGTTGAGAAATCTGATCTTTATTGATCAGTAATTTATTAGCTATATACACAATTGGTTGATTGCCGAACCTTAACCATATTACTTTAGGGGGAAATCCTTTTAGGGCCTGTAAGTCGAAGAAGTCTTCGTCATAGCTTACAACAATCAACCCTTTTTCTTTAGCTATTTCCCAAATGTAGTGGTCAGCAATAGCAGTTTTGTAAAAGTCTGAAATGTGAAACGAACCGGGAAAATCTTCCCGAAGCAAGTATTTTATTTTGTAAGAAATATTAGCGTCGAAAAGTAGGGCAGGCATTAAACCACTTTTAGTTTTCTCTCTTTATCAGCGGCATAAGCAAGGCATGCCTGAATATGATTAGCATTTAGCTCAGGATAATCAGCAATGATTTCATTCTCCTTCATCCCTGAAGCTAACCACCCCAAAACATCATAAACAGAAATACGGGTGCCAATCAGGCAGGGTTTGCCGAAACGGATTTCGGGATTTATCTCAATGTATTGCTGAAAATTCATACTGTAAAGATAGAATAGGATTTTGATTATTTCACAAAAGCCTTTTTATCCAACTTCAACCAATCCAAGGCGTTTTTATAAAGCAGCTTGTCTTTTATTTTTTTCGTAATATCCATCGATTCAATCTCTGCGCCTGGCACGGCTTCGCCCAGCGGAAAAGGATAATCGCTGCCGCAGCATATTTTATCATCGCCTATCAGGTCGATAACATACTGCAAAAACTTAGTGTCATGTATTAGAGAGTCCACATAAAAATGGCCGAGGTATTCGCGTGGGTTTACGTTGTTGTCTAATGCTGTTAAATCGGAGCGCACTTTAAAGCCCTGCTCTACACGGCCCACGGTAGAAGGGAAAGAACCACCACCATGAGCAAAGGCCACGCGCAGCTTAGGAAAGCGGGCAAACACACCACCAAATATCATAGAGCAGATAGCCCGCGATGTTTCGGCGGGCATGCCCACCAGCCATGGCAGCCAGTATTTGCTCATCTGCTTAGTGCCCATCATGTTCCATGGGTGAACAAAAATCGCTAAGTCGAGTTCCTGTGCGGCTTCGTAAATTGGAAAGAACTGCGGCTCATTCAGGTTTATATCGTTTACGTTGCTGCCTATCTCTACACCCACCAGGCCTAGTTTTTTGCAACGCTCTAGTTCTTTAATCGCCAGGTCGGCATTTTGCATCGGTATGGTGCCC
>DATGXP010000203.1:0-2157 GCA_035298845.1 Chitinophagales bacterium | reverse complement strand
ACTTGCGCGCCATAAAGGATTGTATAGGGTCGGTGGCTATGGCAATATTTTTAAACCCCATGCCCAGTGCTTTTTTTACACCGTACGCAATGTTTTCGTGGCTGTGCAGGGCCTTATCTTCTATAAAGGTGTGCTGAGTGGGTATGCCCATGCTATCGGCCATTATTTTCATTACCAGTGCCTCTACATAGGGGCTGTGCACCGCCGAGCCGGAGAAGATGATATGCCGCGCAATGCCGTTTTCGTACAGCTCTTTGGCCCACAGCATGCGCGCTTTTAGCAGGGGGTTAAGGTTGGCGGTATCATACGGCAGGCCGGGCACAATAACCACATCGAAGGGGGCTTTGGTTACATGCTTGTGGTAGGTGTTCTGGGTGTGGTGGTTTAATATACCGCACGATGTAAGCAAACTGCCTATAAGCAGCGCCTGAAAACAAAAAAGGATTTTTTTCATATGTAAATCTGTTTGCTAAATCCTTGTCGTTTGGTGTTTGAATATACGATTAATATTGGTTGCCACTAATTTTCAAACAAAGGCCCGCAGGTTATGTTGCAGCATGGTTAAGTTTTTTAACTTATTTTTAATAAAACGAACATACTATCCTATGGTAAGGTATTTACTTATTGCATTGAGCAGCTGGCTTGCCGGGCATGTGTATGGCCAAGTCAACTATTGTATAAAAGACCGCTTTGCACAAACCTATACCTTTGATAGCAGCGCTATAAAGGTAACTACCGGTGTAACCTACGCAGTATCGGCACGGTGGCCGGCTGCTACAATAGACTCGTTAAAGCTGGATGTGTTTGAGCCCGATGCAGCTGCCGATACACTTACTAAGCGGCCGTTTATTTTATTGGTGCATGGGGGTGCTTTTTTGGCGGGTAACCGGGCCGATATGCATTACCAGTGTATGGAGTATGCACGCCGGGGTTTCGTGGCGGCTACTATATCGTACCGGTTGGGCTGGAACTGCGCCGCTACCGATCTGCTGGGTGTGTGCGTGTTTTGCCAGGGCGAAAACTACAAGCTACAAACGGCTACCTACCGCGCCGCGCAGGATGCGCGCGCTGCCCTGCGCTACATGGCAGCTAATGCAGATACGTATGGCATAGACACTGCCTGGCTGTTTGCCGGTGGCGAAAGTGCAGGCTCTATCACGGCCATGCATGCCACCTTCTGGAGCCAGCAGGAGGCCGATGTATTTGCGCCCTGGGCAGTGGGGGAGGTAGGCCTGCTGGATACTGCCGGCAACCACCTGCCCTACAATTACACTATTAAAGGCGTGATAGATAACTGCGGGGCTGTTAGCCGCGATACTATTGTGCTAAACAACGGAAACATACCGGTTATCAGTTTTCATGATGAGAACGACTGCGTAGTGCCTACTAACACAGCGCAGGTAATAAGCTGTACCTGTTCGGCATTTTACTGGGCGGCGGGTTCATCTACCATACACAGCCGCATGCAGGCGGCGGGCCTGTGCCACGAAATGAACCTGGTTCCGGTATCGCTTAACCACTGCTCGTACCCCAGTTGGAACCTGGTGCGCAGAGCCAGTTGTTTTCTCAAGCGCATAATGTGTAACGACTGCACCGGTGGCAATAATACCACGGTGGCCGCTGCCAGCTGCGATACCCTGCAGCAACTGCCGCTGGCCCTGCCGGTAGTAAAGATGAATAATGAGCAACCGCTGCTGTATTACCCCAACCCCGCCACCGGTCCTGTAACGCTGGATGTAAGTAACCTGCTGAGCGCTGTGCCACTTACCATTACCCTGCGCGATGCTACCGGCCGCGTAGTAGAGCAAACTGCCGGTGTAGTACAGCCGCAATACACCCTGCAAACTACCTTAACCGCTACCGGTATTTATTTTATAACTGTAGAAGGTAGCACGGGTGTGGTTGCTACCGGTAAACTGGTGAGGTAGGGGCTGCTAATGCAGCGTGAGCCGATTAATGAGCGCTGCTACGCATACATTACTGTGCGTACAGCAGGCAGCTATACTCACTATGCAGTGTTTTAGCCGGTTTGTTGGCCGATGTGTTGTGCGATTTAACTTCGTGCCAGATTAATAATGTAAGTGCCGAGAACACAAAAACAATCCAAAGGGCAATAAGAAAATCTTTCATAGCGACAGGGGGTTAAATCTTACCCAC
>DATGXP010000202.1:0-9712 GCA_035298845.1 Chitinophagales bacterium | reverse complement strand
AATTTTGGTGGCCCATATCATGCCGCAGATAGTTTCAATTTCTTCGGCATCGAAACCAAAACCGGGCAGGTCGGCTTTAGCCATTTCGCACCCCACCTCTTCGTGGTTTCTGTAAACCTTTGTAAATCCTGCATCGTGATACAATACGGCTATTTTAAGCAATAGCATTTCGTGCTCGGTAAGTTTTTCCTGCTCTCCAATCAACTCTGCAGCGCGGAGCACATCCATGGTATGATGTAACCCGTGATAATGCAGGTTATTAGGCAAATCGCGCTTAAGAATGCCCACAATATGTTGCTCTACCTCTTTAAAATTTTTCATTCAAATCGTGAAATTGTTCTATGCGGGTTATTATGCGATTGTCTTTTCAACGAAATACATGTCTATTTCTCCTTTATTCTTCGCCTCAATTTTGCCACGGTACACGCAGGCAAATTTATCTTTTACCATTTCATAGGTGGCGCCCGAAATATTTATCTTTCCTATTTCGCCGGCCTGCTGCATACGGGCGGCCATGTTCACCGTATCGCCCCATATATCGTAGGCAAACTTGCGGATACCAATAACACCCGCTACCAGTTGCCCGGTGTGTATACCTATGCGAAACTCAAACGGTATTTTGCCCTGTGCTGTTCTTTCGCGGCGCAGTGTATCAATCTCTCTCATAAAATCCAGAGCTGCCTGTACCACCAGGTGCGGGTTGCCTTCACTTTTGGTAGGCACTCCACCGGCGCACACATAAGCATCGCCTATCGTCTTTATTTTCTCAATATCATATTTCTCTATCACCTTGTCAAATCGTTCGAAATAGGCATCCAGGCCTTCAATAAGCTCATCGGGTGTAAGCCTTTCGCTAATGCCGGTAAAGTCTTTTATATCGGCAAATAACACAGTGGCTTTTGCATAGTTCTTGGCGGTGGTTTTGCCATGCGCTTTTAACTCGTGCATTACTTCTTCGGGCAGAATGTTGAGGAGTAGTTCATCGCTACGGCGTTTCTCTTCCTGTATTATCCTGTTTTTTTCCTCCAGCTCGCGCAGGGTTTTTTGGCGGCCAACAAACAAGATACCTATGATAGAAAGCAAACTGAGAGAGATAGCCGCAACTATAATATAAAGGTTGTTTTTAGCTTTTTGAGCACCTAACTCAAGTTCCGAAGCTTTTAATTGTAGTTCCTGTACTTCCTGTTCTTTCTTCAAAATTTTCACGCTGTCTTCCTGAAACTGCAGGCGCTCGGCTATACGCTTGTTGCGCATTTCAGAAGTCATTAGTAGTTCTTCGGTTTCTCCCAATAGTTTTTTAGCTGAATCGATTTTGGTTTGGGTTTCTGCCAACTCGCGCATTTTAATTTCTAACTCGGTCTTGGCCCGTGCAGCTTCTGTTCTTGCTTTTTGAGCTTCCTGGCGGGTAGTGGCTATTTCAAAATTTTTCTGCTGATTTTCCTGGTTGAGCTTTTTAATTTCCTGCTGCGATGACTGGTTATTCCATTCGCTCTGCTGCTGAATGGTTTTTTGCTCCTCCATCATTTGCTGTTTCAGCTTGCGCATTTCTTCCAGCTGTTTGGCCTTGGTATCGCTACCGGTTTGTGCCCACAGCGACACCGAAGCTATGAATGATAGAAACAGAGCCGGAAGGAAAGGGGTTTTAAGCATGGCGATATATTCAAATTAAAATTAAGCAATACCATCTACAAAATACATATCTATCTGGCCTTTATTCTTGGCCTCTATTTTGCCGCGGTGCGTGCAGCTGAATTTGCCTTTTACCAACTCGTAGGTAGTACCCGATATATTAATCTTGCCCTCTTCGCCGTGCTGCTCCATACGCGCGGCAATGTTAACGGTATCGCCCCAGATATCGTAAGCAAATTTGCGCAGGCCTACTATGCCCGCAATAAGCGGCCCGGTGTGTATTCCTATACGTATTTCGAAAAATACACCGCCCGATTTTTCGCGTTGCTCTTTTGTGCGCTTTACAAATTCCTGCATTTCGAGTGCGGCACATATTACGTAATAGGCGTTATCAATATCTGCCTTGGGCAGGCCGCCTACGCATAAATAGGCATCGCCTATGGTCTTTATCTTTTCAATTTTGTATTTGCCAACTATCTCATCGAAATTTTTGAAATAATAATCGATTTCAGATACCAGTTGATCGGGGCTTAGCTTTTCGGCAGCACCGGTAAAGTTTTTTATATCAGCAAACAGCACCGTAGCCATGTCGTAATTCTTGGCTTTGCTTTGTCCGCTTTCTTTTAACTCGTTGGCAACCTCGGCAGGTAAAATATTCAACAGCAGATCGTCAGATTTTTTCTTTTCGGCTGCTATAAGGCGGGTATCGTTCCGTTTTTGTACAAAAGCAAATACTGCTAATGCAGCAATAATAGCCAGCAGCCCCAGGCCCATAAAAGAGGCCTTTTTAATAAGCTTTTGTTTGTCTATTTCGGCTTTTGCCTGTGCCTCTTTTTTATCCTGTATAGCTTTGGCTATTTCCCGCTCCTTTTCAAAACTTGCCTGTAGCTCAAGCTGCGTCATTTTTTTAGCCAGATCTTTGGTATGGTTAGCTTCGGACAAATCGTGGAACTTAACGTGATAATCCAGCGCTTTGCTTTTATCGCCCTTATATAGGTAGGCGTAATAAAGAGCCTCGGCAGAACTTTTCTCCAGGTCAGTTTCTCCTTTGTCTTTACCTTCCTGTAACGACATTTTAGCCAAATCGATAGCCAAATCGTACTGCTTATCGCTTAGTAAAATAAGGCACATAAGCAGCCGGCTGTGGCTGAACGATGACATAGAACCGGTTTCCTGAAAAATATCCATAGCCTGGGTTACATGCTTCATGGCTGTTTTAGGGTCGTTCTTATCATAATATATCGAGGCAATTTGCTGTAGGCAACTGGCCTTGTTGTTCAGGTTGCCCGATTCTTCTGACATCTGAAGAGCTTCGTTGTATTTGGCCAGGGCGGCGTCCAGTTTACCGTTTTTATAATCTTGGTTGGCCAACTCGAAGGTTACGTTGCCGTACCATTCTTTAAAATTAGCCTGTTTGGCCACCTCCAGCGATTGGGTGTAAAGCTCCAGCGCTTTATCGTTTTCGCCAAGAGCCTCATAAATGGTGGCTTTGCCATCCAGCGCACGGGCTATATTCTTTTTGTCGCGTATTTTTTCTGCCAGCATAAGTGCATGCTGGTAATAATCGAGGGCCTTGCCGTATTGGCCCTGGTTTAGTTCAAGGTTTGCCAGCCAGTATTTACAAAAGGCAAGCGAGGAAGTATCATTGGTTTGCTGACTAAGTGCCTCTGCCTGCGAAATAAAAATGCGGGCCTTGCTGTAATCGTCAATTTTATAATTGGCTACACCTATAAGGGCTACTGCTTTGGCCTGCCCTTTTTTATAGCCCATATTTTCGGCCGTTGTTTTTGCCGTGCCGGCAATTACAATACTTTCTTTGGGTTTTTGGTTTAATAGCGCCTCAGCCTTTTGGTTTAGCTGGTCCACGTCGGTTTCACCTTGTGCCTGTGCAAAAGATAGGAATATTAACAGGAAAAAAACGAGAGTAGCGGGTATCCTCATCAACCAAATTTAAATTCAATATAGAAACAAATCAGAATTACACAAAAAAGTGCTACCGCAATCAAACTGATTAAGAGGTAGTATTGGAGGGGGTAGCTGGCTAAAAACGCCTACTTCTTTTTTACAAAACTGAATTCTACTTTTTTGCTTTTACCCTTTGTATTCCCTTCTATATATGCATAAAGATGGTTAGGGTCTTTCAGTTGGTAGACAATGCGCTGAGGAAAATCGTGTGCCTTGTTTTCGGCCACAAATGAATTTTGTGTAAAGGATGTTATTTTAAACTCTACCTCTTTGCCCTTGTTTTGGTCGGGCACCAATGGAATGTAGTAGAATGAAGAACCACGAAGAACAATCCTTATCATTTCATCTACTATAGCCTCGCCATCATCATCAGAATGGGTGCTGATAGCTGCAAAGGTGGTATCATTTACATAGTTCCATGTTTCTGTAGCCGGCCCCTTTTCCATTTTCCATGAACCCTCCAGCCACTGCATTTGCTTGATTGAAGTGGCAGATTGACCCACCGTAAAACCACAGATAAACAGTGCACAGATAAGCGTAAGAGCGTATTTCATTATTAAACAGGTTTAAATTGTTCGAATCCCTGTTTGCAATTAAAGCAAAAACGAATGGCACGGCAAAGAGTTGAGCCAAAAGCCGAGCGCAAAGTAGTATCTGTGCTATGGCAGTGCGGGCAGCGTACCCGGTTAAGCTGCTCTTCGGTCAATTCGTCATCATTAAGCACTACCGGAGGTGCAAGGCCAAATTTTTCCAGTTTTTCTTTTGCGCCGTCTTTCATGCGGTCGCTGGTCCATTTGGTTTCAAAATCCACTTTCACTTCCACGCTATCAAATCCCAGTTTTTTTACCTCGTCGTAAATTGATTGCTTAATAACATGTATAGCCGGACAGCCAACAAAAGTAGGGGTCATGGTAATTACAACCGAATTATCGGTAATAGCAACGCCGGTAATCATACCCATGTCAACCACGGTGAGCACAGGTATCTCAGGGTCCTTCACATTCTCCAATGCGAACCAAACCTGCTCTTCTGTAATTTCTAAAATTCCGGTCTCCATTTGTATTTTTTGTTCAAGCCCTCTTTTGTTTCATCCCGATTTATCGGGATGAGGATTTAAGGGGTATTACCACTCGGCATCGATGTCTGTGCGGGTTACCTCGGTCATTTCTTCCAGCATCGGTTTCAGATATTCAGAGTGAAAGCCTTTTCTGCCGCCGTAAACTATTTTGGTTTCGTCGGTAGCAGGAACCTTAAGGCCCGCAGCTTCTATCACTGGTGTTACTTTTTGCAGCCAACGGGTCTTCAATTCATCTTCGCCGGCAAAAACTCCTTCGCTTATCAATTCCGCATCGGTTTCATCCTTTTCAAATATGCCAAGTGCATATGGCCATGCGTAGTTAAGCGCCGATTGCATGCGCGCTTTGCTCTCCTCGCTGCCGTTACCCAGTTGTTTTACAAACGTATCGCCATGCATTACGTGGTATTTAATTTCTCCTTTTACCTTTTTGGCAAGCTGTGCCAATGGCTGAAACGATGATTGGGTAAGCATATCGTAGCGCAGTAGCTCGGCATGGTCGAACAGAAACTGGCGAACGATGCTAAAATCGTACTCGCCAATAGGCAACTCAACAAACTGGCAGCTTTTTAAATCTTTTTCCTGCCGCTTAAATGCCAGTGTATCGGGGTCGGCTTCGCCAAACAGGGTATTTAAAATACTATAAAGGGCCTGTGCATGGCCTATTTTATCCTGTGCCATACTGCTGAAGGCAAGGTCTTCTTCCAGCATAGGGCCTATTCCGGTCCATTCGCTGTTACGGTGGCCGATAACAAGCGCATCGTCAGCCATTTTGTACAATAGATTCTTTAGTGCGTTACTCATACTGTTTGCTTTTGCTGTTTCTGAAATTTCTCAATTCTGTCTCTCACCTTGTAATAGGCCGGGTCGCGGAAATGCTTTTCAGGTGTGGTTTCAAAAATGTCCTCATCTTCAGTGGCAAAAGTGTATACATCGCTGGTTTTGGTAACCCACAAATTGGTGGTTTTACCACGGCGGGCGTATTGTTCCTTTGCCAGTATAAGGGCCATATCGGGTGTTGGTGCATGCACAATGCCCACGTGTATCACCTGCTTACCGCGTTTATCCTGGTGAAAAACCTCCCACGTAATTAAATGGCTGTTGGTGTGGGTTTCACCATCAGTTATTTTTTTAAAATCAAGCCTGTTTACTCTCGGATCTAACGAACTCATATAGTTTTTATTTAAGCTAAAGGAACCTGGTATTTTTCAGAAGGATTTATTAAGGCCTGGCGCACCCAGCGGCCGGCCTCTTCGGCAAATTTACGCACGGCAATACGCTCAGCATTGCAGGGGCCATCACCGTTTATCACGCGCTTAAACTCATCCCAATCGGGGTCGCTGAACTCCCAGATACCATCATTGTTTTTTCTAAGATTAGGATCGGGGAAGGTGATATCCAGCTCCCATATTTTAGGCACGTATTGATCGAGAAACTGGTTGCGCATATCA
The DNA here is from genome assembly GCA_035298845.1 of Chitinophagales bacterium. Taxonomy (GTDB): domain Bacteria; phylum Bacteroidota; class Bacteroidia; order Chitinophagales; family LD1; genus Bog-950. The sequence continues at coordinate 3,592 of DATGXP010000202.1, read as the reverse complement.
TCGTTGCTGGCCAGTTTTATCTTCCACTTCATCAGCTTTTCGCTGTGCGCGCTTTGCTTATCGGTAGGACCGAAAAAATGCAACAGCGGACGATACCAGCGATTGATAGCGTCTTGCAAAATAGCACGCTGGTGTTTGGTGCCGGTAGCCAGGTACACCACGTTATCGTGGCCCTGCTTTAAATGGAAACTCTCTTCATAGCAGATTCTTTCTAATGCGCGACAGTAAGGGCCGTAGCTGCCTTTGCTGTTTATTACCTGGTTTACTATGGCGGCCCCATCTACCAAAAAGCCTATCACGGCTATATCGGCCCATGTGTAGGCCGGGTAATTAAACACATTGCTATATTTAGATTTACCGTTAATTAAATCGTTCAGCATTTGTTCGCGGGTTTTGCCCAAGGTTTCAGCAGCCGAGTAAAGCAACTGGCCGTGGCCTATTTCATCCTGCACCTTGGCTATAAGCGCCAGTTTGCGGCGGAAATTAGGGGCGCGGGTAATCCAGGTACCCTCGGGCAATGCGCCTACAATTTCTGAATGGGCGTGCTGCTCAATCATACGTATTAGCTGTTTGCGGTATTCTACCGGCATCCAGTCCTGCGGTTCAATTTTTTCGCCGCGGGCAATGCGCGATTCAAAGGCCTCGAGTTTTTCGGGGTCTTCTACCGTGGTATTCATGCGTTTTGCATCTTCTTCTGAAAGATTTGTGCTTCCGTACATGGTTTATGATTTAAGTCCTTTTAATAATAAGTCAGAAATATCGTCTGCGATTTGCTCCTGCGATAAGTTTTCATCGGAGTGATACAACTCATAGGTAGCGTTAAGCGCCGAAAAAATGGCGAAAGCAATCAACTTAGAGTTCATCTTTTTAAAGTCTCCTTTTTTTATGCCTTTGTCAATTATATCGCGAAACTTCATTTCATATTCAAAGCGCAGCTTTTTGAATTTGCCCAGGTTAGGCTGCTCCAGAAACATCCACTCGTTAAAGAAAACCTCCGAAGCCTCCAGATTGTTCGCAATCACATTTATATGCGCCTTGATAGCCGCTTTTAGTTTGCGTGGGAATTTCTCTTCGGTAATAACAGCATTATCATAGGCTGTAAAAAACTGCTGCGCCATATCAAAGCATATTTCGCGCAGCAAATCATCTTTACTTTTGTAATGGTTGTACAGGCTGGGGGCCTTCATGCCAACCTCTTTGGCCAACTCGCGCATACCAATGGCAGCGTAACCACGCTCGCGGAAAAGCCGCTGTGCCGATTGCCTGACTTTCTCTTTGGTTGTTTGTGTTGTTGCCATAACTAACAAGTGTTAGCAAAGCTAAAGAATTGTTTTGAAACTAACAAGTGTTAGTTTGCTGTGCTTCCGGCTCCTCAAAGTGGCCTACTTCTTCCCACGAATCCATTTTAAATACAAAGCCTTCCCATGCAAACCTATTTTCATAACCAAAAATTAACAAAAACCCATCTTCATCCGCAATATTTTGTGCTAAACGATTGCCTAAAATGATTCTTCGTAAATTCTCCATTTCATTTTTTGTTTCCGTATGGCTGGAACCATGTTTAGGGTATGTTACTAAAACCCTGAGATCGCAGTTAGTAATTGCTAAATGCGATACTTCCTTAAAAAGCCCACTTTTAAAATCGTTTTCATGTTCAAAGGCGATTCGTATATTTTTAAACCATGAAGTGTTTATGGGTCTTGGTACAACTAAATCTATATCCTTGTAGAATATTGCATCTAACGAATAATAGTCCCCCTCATAAGTGGACAGATTAAGTTGTCTGCCGACAGCGCCTAATATTGATTTGGAAGACCCTTTAATGGCTTGAGTGAATTCTGTTGATTGTTGCCATATTTTTTTCAAATCAGGTCTTCGTTCTATGATTGTGTTCTGCCAGGCAGCAAAAAATTGATGGGCTGTAATTCTTTCCATAATACGGGCAAGATAAGCCCCTATTTGAAAATCCCAATCCTTATAGTATATTTGCGCCAGAATTATTAGAGGTAGAGGGGACGAGAGTCCCCTCTCTTATTTTTAGGACATGAATTTTGAAGTAATAAAGACGAAGATTGAGGAATGGCTACAGCCCCTGCTGGAGGAGAAAAACCTGTACCTGGTAGACATTAAATTTCCGATGGGCCGCCAGATAGAAGTATATGTAGACAGCGACCAGGGCATACACATTTCGGAGTGTGCCGATATCTCAAGATTTTTAGAGAAGAATCTGGATGGTAGTGGCCTGGTGCCCGAAAACTACATACTGGAGGTGAGCAGCCCCGGTATGAGCAATCCTCTGAAAGTACCCCGCCAGTATAAGCGCCGCGTGGGCAGTATGCTGGAAGTGGTTAAAAATGATGGCACCCAGATAGTAGGGCGCCTGGTAGAGGTAGGCGACCAGAAAATTAAACTGCGGGAAGAACCGGAAGAAAAGAGCAAAAGCCAGAAGGCCAAAAGCAAGGATAAACCCGAGGAGCCAAAAGAATACGAAGTAGGATTTGATGAGATAAAAAAGGCTGTATTGCAATTTAAATTTTAGGACCAAGATATTTAGACGATAGACATTAGATAAACCAAAAACAATTTCCAAACTCTAAAACCATAACTCTTCAAAACAAAAATTTAATACCATGAATAGTTTAGACCTGATTGACTCGTTCAGCGAGTTCAAGCAAATGAAAAATATCGATCGCCCGACCATGATGAAGGTGCTCGAGGATGTATTTCGTACGCTGCTTCGTAAGAAGTATGGAGATGTAGACAACTTCGATATCATTGTAAATACCGATAAAGGCGATTTGGAAATATGGCATAGACGTGAGATTGTGGAAGATGATGCAGTTGAGAATCCGATCACACAAATTGGCATTACTGATGCCCAGAAGATAGAAGAGGATTTTGATATTGGTGAAGAAACTTATGAAAAAATTACCCTGGAGAGCTTTGGCCGCCGTGCAGTATTAGCTGCCCGCCAGACCCTGGCTTCGCGCGTGGGTGATTTAGAGAAGGACGAGATATTTAAGAAGTATAAAGACCGTATAGGCGAGATTATTTCTGCCGAGGTTTACCAGGTGTGGAAGAAAGAAATTTTGTTGCTGGATGAAGAAGGTAATGAGCTTTTGTTGCCAAAATCGGAGCAGATTAAAACTGATTTCTTTAAGAAAGGTGAAGCTGTACGTGCAGTAGTTAAGAAAGTAGAATTGCGCAACGGCACACCGTTTATCATTCTTTCAAGAACTGATAACGCTTTCCTAGCGAAGTTGATGGAAGCAGAGGTGCCTGAAATTTTTGACGGCCTGATAGTGATAAAGAACATAGTACGCGAACCGGGCGAAAAAGCCAAGGTGGTAGTAGAAAGCTTCGACGACCGTATTGACCCGGTAGGAGCCTGTGTAGGTGTTAAGGGTTCACGTATACACGGTATAGTACGTGAGTTAAAAAACGAGAACATTGATATTATAAACCATACCGGTAACCTATCGTTGATGGTACAGCGTGCCCTGGCCCCGGCCAAGATAACCTCGCTGGATATTAATCAGGAAACCAAGCGTATTTCGGTTTACCTTGCGCCAGACCAGGTTTCTTTGGCAAT
>DATGXP010000201.1:0-4763 GCA_035298845.1 Chitinophagales bacterium | reverse complement strand
CTATCCGCGCCAGCAACCCTTGCAGCGAGTATATGTTCCTGGATAATACGGCTTGTAACCTGGCATCTTTCAACCTGCGCAAATTTTTTAACGATAAAACGCTTGAGTTTAACGTAGCTGGTTTCGAAAGCATGAGCCGTGTTTGGACGACTGTGCTTGAAATATCTGTGCTTATGGCGCAGTTCCCTTCTAAAGAGGTTGCCCAGTTATCGTACGAGTTCCGCACGCTTGGTTTAGGTTATGCTAACCTGGGCTCGGTGCTAATGGTAAGCGGTATACCTTACGATAGTGATAAGGCCCGTGCGTTTGGTGGTGCTATCACCGCTATAATGACCGGTGTGGCTTACAAAACTTCGGCAGAGATGGCCGCTACATTAGGCGCGTTCCCTGCTTACGAAAGAAACAAGAAACACATGCTGCGTGTAATGCGCAACCACCGCCTGGCCGCTTACAACGCACCAGCCAGCGACTACGAAGGCATCGAAATTAAGCCACTGGGCATCGACCCTAAATTCTGCCCGGATTATTTATTGAAAGCTGCCACTACCGCATGGGATGAGGCGCTTCAATTGGGCGAAAAATACGGCTACCGCAACGCACAGTCAACTGTAATTGCACCTACCGGTACTATCGGTTTATTAATGGATTGCGACACTACCGGTGTTGAGCCTGATTTCGCTTTGGTTAAATTCAAGAAACTATCAGGCGGCGGTTACTTTAAAATAGTAAACGAGTGCGTGCCTGCAGCGCTTGAAAACTTAGGCTACAACGCTAAAGAGATTGATGCTATTGTAAGATATGCGAAAGGTTCTGGTTCACTTACCGGTTGCCCGCACATCAATGCGGAGTCGCTTAAAGTAAAAGGATTTAACGCTAGCGATGTAGAGAAAATTGAAAACGGACTGGTTGCTGCATTCGATATCACTTTTGCATTCAACGTGTGGAGCCTGGGCGAAGAAACTCTTCAGCGCATTGGCTTTACCGATAAACAATACAACGCAACAAACTTTAACCTGCTGCGCGAATTAGGCTACAGCAAAGAAGAAATTGAAGCTGCTAACGAATATGTATGTGGAACAATGACCGTAGAAGGCGCACCTTACTTAAAAGATGAGCACCTGCCGGTATTCGACTGCGCTAACAAGTGTGGTACCAAGGGTAAGCGCTTTATCCATGCACATGGCCACATCCGTATGATGGCCGCTGTTCAGCCTTTCATCAGTGGTGCTATTTCTAAAACTATCAACCTGCCTAACGAGGCTACTGTTGAAGATATACAAAGCTGCTACGAGCTATCATGGAAACTGGGCTTAAAGGCTAACGCCCTTTACCGCGATGGATGCAAATTGTCTCAGCCACTTAGTAACAAGAAAGACGAAGACAAAGAAGACAAGAAAGAAACGGCTAAGGTTGAAGCCGCACCGGTTAACAACGGCGCAGAATTCAGCAAGCTTACGCCAGAAGAAGTACTGGAAGCTGCCCGCATCCTGATGCAGGAATCAACCGATACCAACTTCATGCGCGAGTTATCACGCATTGTAGAGCGCAAGAAGTTGCCTCACAAGCGCCGTGGCTTTACGCAAAAGGCAAAAATTGGCGGACAGACTGTATTTGTGCGCACCGGTGAATACGATGACCAGACCTTAGGTGAAATCTTTATTGATATGCACAAAGAAGGTGCATCATTCCGCTCGCTGATGAACTGTTTCGCTATATCGGTTTCTATCGGTCTGCAGTATGGTGTGCCGCTAGAGGAGTTCACCAATAAATTCACCTTTACGCGCTTTGAACCAAGCGGTATGGTTGACCACCCGAATATTAAGAACGCCAGCTCGATAGTAGATTATATCTTCCGTCTGCTAGCCTTCGAATACCTGGGCCGTACCGACCTTGTACACGTTACACCAAGCGAGCTTAGCATGCGCGAGCGCAGTGCTATGGATTTGACTACCGAGATTTCGGAAGAGCCTATCGAGCGCATTACGCCGGTACACCCTGAAATGAAGGATAACAAGCCTACAGCCAAGAAAGAGCCAGAAATGAAGGTAGAGCGTAAAATTACGATGGCCCCGTCTAGCTCTATGAGCGCTTTCAACAAAGCCGCCGGAGATATGATGGGCGATGCGCCACCGTGCAGCGTGTGTGGCAACATAACCCTGCGCAGCGGTACCTGCTACAAATGCTTAAACTGCGGCAACAGCATGGGATGTAGCTAATTCGGAATGCGGAATGCAGAATTAATACAAGGGCCTCGCAGAAATGCGGGGCTTTTTATTTAATTTACCTATTATGCTAACACTTAAGGCAAATAAAAGAGGCATAGGACTAAGTAGAAAAGTATTCTACATTATAAAGCGTGGCATTGTATACGTTATGTTCCCGTTGTTGTTTTTGGCGGCATTTACACATGAACAATGGACATTTATCGCCTATGGAATTCTTTGCATAATACTGCCATTTATCTTCTTACTGGCTTATGGTTTTGCTTTTACGAATGCGGATTTTAAAGATGAAATCGCATTAAGCGACGCATTCATAGTTGTAAAAGACCGAACTGGCGGGCAAATAGAAATCGACCTTACGAACTTAAGGTCTTTCGAATTTATTTATAAAGGCTATCAAGGGGAAAGAACTTCTGATTCAGGCAAAAGTGATTATTACGATGGTGCCGAAAACTATTTCACCATTGCCTATTCAAACGAAATACTACCAATAGAAATACTTCTGCGCAGCAAACGCGAATTAGATTTGTTACAGGAAATGCTGACTACTTATAAGGAATCGGGGTATCGTATTTTTTTTGAACTCAGCAAAGGACTAGCAACTGGCTGATTAAAGCCCCTCCGCCCCCTCCTTCAACTTGTCTACTTTCTTCCCAGCTTGTTATAAGTAATGAATAACATTTCTGAGTCGTAGTCTCCCTAAATCAAAACAGCCCCGTTATTTAATAACGGGGCTGTTTTGATTTAAGGAAAAACTGGCAGTATTAAAGAATAACGTCTCTAACCTTTATGTCTTGCTTTTGTTTTTTGATAGTAAAGGTTTCTTTATCCAAAATGTTGCGCACTGCACCATATCTTAAGAAACGCTGGCGCACATATTTTTTTAGTGTTGGGTCGGTTAGCTTGGCGTAGTTAACCGAAAGAGAGTTAACATTGGTAATAACCTGGTCGCGGATAGATTTGTAGTAGTCTTCCTGTGTTTTCTGGTCGGCAGACGATGGTGTGCTTTTGCCGGTTAAGCTGTCTACAATCATACTTACGTTAGGTGCGTTCTTCATCAGGGCCTCTAAAGTTTCGGCAAGGTCCTGAAGCGGCGTAAGCACTTTCTGGTTATCGGTAATCAGCTTTACAGTAGCTGCATCGTTAATCTGGTTGAACAGGCCTTTGGCTTCTTCCAGGCGGAAGTTGGTAAGCGCATCGTAAGCGCGGGCTTTATCGCCCATAGAAACATTACCGGCCTTATCATATAGCTTTGAAGCCAGCACGTAGCTGCCTTTATTCATTACAGAAGCTGCCAGTTTTTCGGTAGCATCTTCGTTTTTCTTTTCGGTATATACATCGCCCAGACGCATCAGCAGGTTATCGGCATCTTCGCTGCGGTTTTCGCTATACAGGTAATCGGCATATTTGGTGATGCCTTCTTCTACCCCACCACTCAGGTAAGCATCAATAGCTTTTTGATACTCGTTGCGGCGGTAGTAAATATCACCGGCCTTTTTAGCGCCTTCGGTAGTTTTTAACTTTAGGTAAGTTTCAGCCGCTTTTACTTCTTCATCTCCACCTTTGCCTTCGTACTCTTTGGCAATTTGCTCAACCTTCACTTCGGCGCCACCTATTATATAATACTCCAGGGCTTTGTTGTAAGCCGCAGGCCCTCTTTCATAATAGCGGTCGCCAATTACACGGGCTCCTTCTTTAGCAGCCTCTGCCTTGGTGTAAAAATCCATAGCCTTGCGCAGGTGCTTAGGCTCGTTTTTTTCTTCTCCGCTAAATGCTTCTTCTACATAAGCCTCGGCCAGTTTTTTCATGCCTTCTTTCTTCTCGGGCTTGTCGCAGCGGCTGTAGTTGCTTTGGGCGTTGGTGTAATCTTTCTTCTCTAAAAACGCGTCGCCTATAAGGGCATACATTTCGCGTTTCATACCGCCTTTCTGAAACGATTCGGTGGCTTTTTGCACCATCTCGTTACGCTTGGCGGCATCCTTTTGCTCCATAGCTTTGGTGAGCGTTTCTTTGCCTTTATCAATATCTTTATTCTGTGCATTTAGCTGCACGCTACAGCCCAGCATCAGACCTACGCCCAGGGCAACGCTTAACAATTTCTTACTCATATCTTTTGATTTAGTGTGTGTTTACGGTTTAAATATAAAACAACTTCGGTACTGCCAAATTTTATTTTTAGTTAAGAATATGGCAATAAACCCTAAAATTCAATCTATTAACTTAGGCCGGTTAGCTTCCAGTTGTTTTTCTGCCAGCAAATGCCAGTAGCGTTTAGGCACATGCTGCATGTGCAATTTCATGTTTTTGCGGCTGGCAATATTTACACTTTTAAAATACTGCTGCCACAGGGTTTGATAAAGGTCTTCTTTCTCGTCCATACACAAAGCGGTACCGGTCGTTTCAAAATTCAGCGTAACGGTATCTACCTTGTGCAAATCGTAGTATAGGCCATAGTTGCGCCGATGGTCGTAAATAAGCCAGCGCTGGTCGGCATAGCGGTTTTCGAAATGCGTTTTGATAAGCGGCAGCACATTAAAATCG
>DATGXP010000200.1:0-4434 GCA_035298845.1 Chitinophagales bacterium | reverse complement strand
ACATACAAATAGACAGAGGAAACCCTAAGGTAGACAGTATAGAGAAACTCGACCCTGTTACCAAAAAGCACCTAAACTTTTAGGTTATTGCTTTAGTAAAACAATAGTAGCTCCCTGCGCAGATAAGTCCATGCCTTTTTCTGTTTTCTTAAGCACGTAAATTTCTTCGCGGCCTTTTACATCCAATTTCAGGGTATCACTGCCTTGCAAGGCCCATTTAATATCCATCTCATTCTTCATACCCATCATTTCGCCGGCAGACTTTCCGGTACCATCTTCTTTAAACTCGTACGAAAGTTTGATAGACTTCAGCATTTCAATGGTTTTTTGAGTAGTCTCATCATTGCCCTGGGGTATAGAATCGAGTTTAATAGTGCCACTGTAGCTTCCTACAATATCTTTATTGGTTACGCCGCCACCCTTAGTGTTACAGGCAATTAAAAAAGCACAGCATACAGAGGCCAGCAAAATCTTTTTCATGTTTATGTTTGTATTTGCCGTAAACATAAAAAAGTTGGAGATATTGCACCGATTAATTCAATTAAGCAGCACTTACACTATTGAGCAGTTTAAGCTTTTTTGCCAACTGAGTACACGCCCTACATGAACAAATTGCTTCTGTTTCTATTGCTAGTTGGTTCCATTCCGCTCTTTTCGCAGCAGGTGGTTTTTGATATGACTGCCTTCGGCATCACCTTTGGCAAAATGACGGTAAGCAAAACCCGCGAGAATGACAGTACCGACCTGTATAAACTGCACGCCAAAGGCTACTTGAAAATATTATGGATGGAGCGCAACGACGAAACCTTTTACGAGGTACGCTATCGGCATGGCAAACTAATATCCAGCAGCTACCGGCAAGTAGAAACCGGTAAAACCAAAAAGTGGACCACCGTAAGCTACGATGGCAAACAGTATAATGTAGACTCTTACCGGGGCAAAAGAAGCTTTACAGAAACTCCGGTTTACTCTATCCTTTCGCTTTACTTTATTAACCCAAAAAACATCAACCGCATTTTTTACGAGGCAGAAAGTGACTTTGCTCTTGTAAAACACACTGATGCCAACACGGTAGAAATTAAAAGCTCAGATGGCAACAGGAGCATTTACCGGTTTTTAAATGGCGCTATACACGAGATGGAATTCCACATTTCTATTGCTACGGTGTATATGAAGAAGATAGGTTAGTTACCCCCTATTTCTTTTTATACGTAACCTGCCAGGCCAGCTTGATTTTAGTGCCTGGTTTCAATATCTCTGGCTCCTTCTCTCCTGTCTTGCTTTCTGTATGCATATTGGCTCCGGTTAGCTTACTACTTATCTTAACCTTGCTATGTCGACGGGGTTTATCCATTAGGCTAAGATAGGGTTTTAGTTTAAGCGGTGCTAAGGCCTGTTAGGGATGCTATTTAGCATTCTCCAAACAGATTTTTGCGGCAACCGACAAATGTGTCAACCCAAACGACAACTAAAGCAATGACAATGAGCAATTTAAAAAATCAGGTGTCAACCCAAAATTTCCCCAGTGTGTCAACCTTGGGAAAATGCCATAAAAAAAATTAAACAATATTTATACATAATAATTTATTGACTTCCCGCAATGCATTTTAGTTCTGAAGTAACGGCATGATAGCTGAAAGCTATATTCTTGTTGGCCGTAGGCATAGTTTACGCCCAGTTGGGCGATATTACCAGTGCTTACTCCCAGAATTTCCACCACTTTTTAGTCTCCCCCTCATCTTTTGGGGTAGTGGAGGCAGGCTTTACCTTCGTAAACATGCGTTGGGCACTGAGCATACAATCAGTTACATCAAAATAAATTGCCTTGCCCGATTTAGTAGTTATACAATCCACTTGCCTGTCGTTTATCTCCAGCAGCATTTGCGATTTAAAGTCTTCATTTATATAAAACAAAAACTCTTTCTCATCGCTTATATAGGTAACAAGGTAAGGCCTTCCTTCGCTGCCATCTCCGGTTAAACTTATCCCCTCCAGAATTTTAAACGCCACAATTTTTTCCGATTGTTCGCCCATAGTATTATTAAGATTTTTCCAGGCTAACGCCTTATACATGTGCGCCCTTGGACTTAGTAAGCTATTATGACTTATATACTTACTTGCCCCATCAAACTTACCGGCATCTAACAGGGCAGCTATAAGCTTATCATCGCTTGAATAGCCATCGTAATCGCCATGTGCTACAATGTAGCTGCGCGATTTTAAAAAGCGTTCAGCAGTGCAGTCAGTAATAAAATCGAAAAAATCTTCGGGCCTTGCCATAAGGGGTTGTTTGTTGTATAACGAATATCATTTTTTGTTATTACAATAAAGTAAGAATGGCTGGCGGCAAACCATTCCTTCTTTAATGTAAGGTGAAGTATAGTGGATTCAGCCATAGAGGTAATGCTTTTACTTCATAGCAGGTCCATATAAAATGTAATACACCACAAACTCGTTATTTGTACACTTAAACGCTACAACCCAGTCATTAATAGCTATGCAACTAAGTTGAAGTGATGCCAGTATTTCATTTCTGCAAAGCAAATACTTTGCTTTGGGTAAAGCATAAGTGCTAACCTTATCAATAAATTTGTCAATAAAACGACTACCACTTCCGGGTGTATTACGCTCTTCTACCCACACACCAATTTCAACAAGCACGTTTTCTGCTTCGGGGGTAAAGCGTAATTTCATTTTGCTGCAACTCTTTTATTAATACGGGCTTTTACACTACGTTTTACAGCAGATGCATTCTTTACCTTACCGCCTGCATTTCTCTCCAAATACTCGCTTAACTCCTCGTTGGTAAATTTTCGCCCTATCCCTAGCGCCACATCCTTTGTAGTAAGAGGCTTAAATTTTGCTTCGGTAATTTCAATACCCAGTTCATCGGCTAAATGAGTAAAAAGTCGCTCCTGCTTTTTTGTAGTGACTGTTATTGCCAGCGTTTTCATAATTCCAATTTTACTTAAAGGTAATACAATCTCAATTCTCCGCATAAAACTTCTTACCCTCCTTCGCATAGTCTTTAAGTATCTGCGCAGGTTTAAAGCGAGCGCCGTATTTAGCGGTAAGGTCGTCCATTAGGGCTACCACGTTAGCAGCGCCTTTGGTATCTATATAGCGGAACGGGCCGCCGCTGAATGGTGGGAAGCCAAGGCCGAAGATAGCGCCCACATCGCCATCGGTAGGGCTTTCGAGTATGTTCTCCTGCAGGCACAGCAAACATTCGTTGAGCATCATCATGCCCATGCGGTTTTGTATGGTTTCAATAGTAAACTCCTTACGCGTTGGGTTGTTGAAGTATTTGTAAATCTCTTCGTTGATACCGCGTTTCTTTCCTTTCTCGTCGTATTTGTAGAAGCCGCGTTTGTTCTTTTTGCCGTGGTAGCCGTCTTTAAACATTTTGAGAATGGCATCGTTGGTGCGGGCACCTTCGCGCTTTTTGGCTTCTATGGCCAGGTCGCCGGTCATAATGTGTGCGCCAACATCTATACCTACCTCATCCTGCAGGGTTACAGGCCCTACGGGGAATCCCCACATCTTCATGGCCTTGTCTATCAGGCCGGCTTCGCAGCCTTCTTCAATCAACAGGAAGCACTCATTCATGTATGGTGCTAATATGCGCGTGGTGTAAAAGCCGGGGCCATCGTTTACTACTATGCAGGTTTTGCCCTGGCGTATGCCTAATTCAAAACAGGTAGCTGTAACCCAGTCGGCAGTCTTGGGTGTTTTAATAATTTCAAGCAGCGGCATTTTAGGCACCGGACTGAAGTAATGCATACCAATTACATTTTCGGGGCGGGCAGCTTTTTCGGCTACATGGCTAATAGGCAGCGCCGATGTGTTACTGGCAAAAATAGTATCGGGTTTGGTGGCAGCTTCGCAGTCGGCTACTATGCGCTGCTTAAGTTTTATCTCTTCAAACACGGCTTCTACAATTACGCTCACCTTATCAAAACCGGTATAGTCTAGCTTACTTTGCACACGGTTCATTATTTCCTCAGCCTCGGGCTGGGTCATGGTCTTACGCTTAATCTTTTTGGCCAGGTCACTCCATATAGTTTGCTTGGCCTGCTGCAGGGTTTCTTCCTTAATATCTTTCAGCAATACATTAATGCCATCTAAGGCGCTAACCTGCGCAATGCCTGCGCCCATGAAACCTGCACCCACCATGGCTATGTTATCCAGCGGCTTTATCTCGGCTTTGCCTTCGTAAGGGTTCTTCTTCTTCTCCGTCATGTTAAAGAAGATACGGATAAGCTGGCGGCTCTCATTGGTCAGTATCAACTCTTCAAACTTTACGGCCTCTGCTTCCAAACCTTTATCCATACCCTGCTCCATGCCTATCTCTACACACTCCAGTATTTTAAGCGGCGCGGGGTAGTTGCCCTGCGTTTGTTTCATCACCATCTCTTTAGCCTTGCGGTAGAT
>DATGXP010000199.1:0-16136 GCA_035298845.1 Chitinophagales bacterium | reverse complement strand
AAAGGGCAGGGTAAATAATATGGCAGCGCCAAACCTGCGCGTGAAAGGAAAAATAAGAAAGGCCAGAAACGTAAACTCAAAGGCGTGTATCACCTCTATGTTACTATCGAACATAAAGCGCGAGTGGATAAACAGCAGAAGAAGTGTAGCAAAGAGATAAAACACACCCAGCGGAAAGTGTTGCTTGTTTTTTTGCACCTGCCTGAACACATAGTAAAACAGAAACATAAGCAACAAGGCAAAAACCGCCACCACTACCACCTGGTAGGTTTGAAAAGACAGGTTATGCTCTACCCACATAGATAGCAGCACCAGCGGGTGGTGCATAAACACTATAAAAGTAAAATAGGCTAACACCAGCACCAGGTTTATAAGCCTGTGCGATTGAAGCCAGAAAATGAAGGTGTGGAGCATGGTGGTTTACTTTATTTATAAAAAAAACGGGCTGTCAGCAGCAACGAGTTTGTATATGATCTCACCACACTACGATCTGAAATACCATTACCATATTCATACCTGACCTCCAGACCTGCGTAGCGATAAATTTTCAATCCCACTGATACCGCACCACCAAGTTCAAGCTTTCTAAGGCCATCCAGCGCAGCACGATCTTTATTAATTGGCAAAAGCACTTTGCCTTCAACATGCTGCGTATTCTGTATTGTTTTAATTATGTACCCAACAACAAACCCGGCATTAAAATAAGGTGCAAAATGAGCATTGGCCTTGCCAAATGTATACTCAGGTAATAGAGCAGCTTTAAGGCAGAGTAAATTAAAGTCTGTTTTTACCTTATAATTATTGTAAGGGGTATAGTAAAAAGAATAGTCTCCGCTGGATTTATATCCCTTAACAGCTGCTTCTGCATTTATACCAAATCCTGCCGATGTTTTATTGAAATTAATACGCACGCCCAGCCCAGCCGTATATCCCAGGCCGGCTTTAAATTTGTTATTGCCCAGGTCATTAAATGCGCCTTTAAACGAAAGCCAGGTACTATTAAACCCCGCAAATCCTGTAAAGGTAGCACTCACATAAACTTTGTCACCCCTATTCACATAATAACTACCCTTTTCATTTCCACATTTATTGAATGCCTCAAATATTTCTCTCAGATCTTTTCTATCATACCGTGCACTTACTATTTTTTTATCCAAACCATTGCAACCGGACATGGCTTCCAATAACTGCTTCTTATATTCGGTGCTTATTGAATTTTGAACATATGCTGTTTGCCCCAAAAACCTGCCACTTAAATAGATCCGGTATTGCAACTCAACTATAGCTTTTGAACCTTTCGTTCTGAAAAAATAATAGCTTCCTACTCCCTGCCAAGTATATAAGCTAGCGTTTCCCCCAACTAATAACTTAAGAAATATGGTATCATTTACTACAATACCGCTATCACTTACTACTTTTAGTGTACTACGCGGGCCAACCCCTAACATATGCCGGGAGCCATAGGTAACATAAGCTTTTTCATAAATAACAGTATCCCGATTCCCAACTTTTAAAAAGCCTTTTAGATTACTTTGATTGTAGGCAGTTACAGCGCTATCGCTCCCTGCTTTAAAAAATACATTTTTAGGATTAAAAACTTCATCATAAGAAATGAAGCCATGTTTTTTTTCTCCTGATTCTGTTAGTACAAATCCCGGATAAAATTGCTTTTGAGAAAACACATTAGTCCCTGCGCAGACAAACAAAAAAAAATATACTACATTCAATTTAATTACCATAAATTATTGAAGGTTACTAGTTAGCTACTTTACTACAAATCCAGCCCGAACTTGCTGCTGGTTGCTTTGGCTATTTCGTAACCGGCATCGGCATGGCGGATAACGCCCATAGCTGGGTCGTTGTGCAACACACGTTTAAGGCGGCGCTTGGCATCGTCGGTGCCATCGGCTACTATTACCATACCCGCATGCAGCGAATAGCCCATGCCTACTCCCCCACCGTGGTGAAAAGATACCCAGCTGGCTCCGCCGGCTGTATTAATCAGTGCATTCAATATAGGCCAATCGGCAATGGCATCGCTTCCATCCATCATAGCTTCTGTTTCGCGGTTGGGCGATGCTACGCTACCGGTGTCCAGGTGGTCGCGGCCTATAACTATCGGGGCTTTTACTTTTCCTTCTTTTACCAACTCGTTGAAAGCCACACCGGCAATCTCCCTATCGCCCATGCCCAGCCAGCATATACGTGCCGGTAAACCCTGGAACGCGATTTTCTCTTTTGCCATATTCAGCCAGCGTATCAGGCCCTTGTTATCGGGAAATAACTCTTTCAGTTTTTCATCGCACACCGCAATATCATTCGGGTCGCCGCTTAAGGCCACAAACCTGAATGGGCCTTTGCCCTCGCAGAATAACGGACGTATATAGGCCGGCACAAAACCGGGAAAATCAAACGCATTCTGCACACCGCGCTTATCCTTTGCCTGCCCGCGTATGTTGTTACCATAATCAAAAGTAATGGCACCGCGCTTTTGCAACTCCAGCATTTGCGTTACATGCCTGGCTATAGTATCCAGCGAGCGCTTGCAGTATTCATCAGGGTTGGCTTCGCGCAAGGCTTTTGCCTCAGCTACCGACATTCCTTCGGGGAAATAACCTACCAGTTCGTCATGCGCACTGGTTTGGTCGGTAAGTGTATCGGGCGTTACGTTTCTATCAAGCAGGCGTTGCAGTAAATCAACTGCATTGCAGCACACACCAATAGATAGTGCTTCGCCTTTGGCTTTTGCATCCAGGCTCCAGTCAATAGCTTCATCAATGTTGTGGGTATATTTATCCAGGTAGCGGGTCTCTATTCGTTTTTGTATACGCCACTCTTCCATTTCGGCAGCCAGGCAAACACCCTCGTTCATGGTAATAGATAAAGGCTGTGCGCCACCCATGCCGCCAAGCCCGGCGGTTACGTTCAGCGTTCCTTTCAGCGTACCGTTATAATGCTGGCTAGCCAGCGACAGGTAAGTTTCATACGTGCCCTGTACTATACCCTGGCTGCCTATATATATCCAGCTGCCGGCGGTCATTTGCCCGTACATTATCAGGCCTTTCTTCTCCAGTTCGCGAAAGTGCTCCCAGGTAGCCCACTTGCCTACGAGGTTACTGTTGGCCAGTAGTACACGCGGGGCATCTTTGTGCGAGCGCAATACGCCCACCGGTTTGCCGCTTTGTATCAGCAGGGTTTCGTCTTCTTCAAGGTCTTGCAGGCACTCTACTATTTTATCAAAGGCCGGCCAGTTGCGGGCTGCTTTACCCAGTCCACCATATACTATTAAGTCTTCGGGCCGCTCGGCTACATCAGGGTCAAGGTTATTATATAACATACGCAGGGCTGCTTCCTGCACCCATCCTTTACAGGTTAACTCATTGCCATGTGCTGCTTTCAATACACGTTTGGTCTCTGCCATCTTCTCAGTTTTATATTTTTGAAGTTCTAAAATACATATTGCTGCCAAATGCAGGAGAAATACTAAATACAAATACCGTTTGCCACGAATGCACGAATAACTACAGCAAAATACAAGGCATTACAAAAAATTTCGGAGGTTAAAAATTTAGCCTAGGTTTGTAGTTCACCAAAAACCACATCGCATGAAAGCTTTAAAAATTACCGGTATTGTACTGGCAGTTATCATAGCCGTAGTATTGATACTTGGCGTTATAGCTCCCAAAAATTTTGAAGTAAGCCGCAGTCTAGTAGTAAATGCCCCGCAGGATGTAGTGTTTAAAAACATAAGCACCTTTGAACAGTTTAATAAGTGGAACCCCTGGAACAAACTGGACCCTAACCAAACGGTAAAAGAAGAAGGCGTAGATGGCACCGTGGGTGCAAAGCATAGCTGGAAGGGCAACAAAGATGTAGGAGAAGGCAGCATGACACTAACTAAAGTAGAACCTAACAAAGGGGTAGAATATGCGCTGGATTTTTTAAAACCATTTGAAGCACACAACACCGCCTACATGACTATGGAAGCTGTAGAAGGCGGACAAAAAGTAACCTGGGGCATGAAGGGCTCTATGCCTTTTCCGATGAATGCCATGGGCCTGTTTATGAATATGGATAAGCAAATAGGTAAAGACTTTGATGAAGGTTTAGCCACGTTAAAAACCATGAGCGAATCGGGCGCAAGTGCATCTGCATCTACCTACGAAGTGAAAGAAGTAGACTGGGCAGAAAAAAACTACCTGACCACTACCCGCCAAACGGTTAAGTACCAGGACATGGGCAATTTTTTTGGAACCAACTTTGGCGCTATGAGCAAGGCTATAGCCGGAGCGGGAGCCACACCGGGAGTGCCTTCTGGCATTTATTATAAATATGATGAGGCCAATATGAATGCTGATATGGTAGCTGCTATACCTTACGAAGGCAAAAAAGTTTCGTCTAAAGGTTTTAATAACCTGACGCTGCCAACCGGCAAAGCTTATTTAATTGAGTACTGGGGCGACTATGGAAAAATGAAACCTGCTTACGATGCCATGCACGCCAAACTAAAAGAACTGGGCAGCGAAAATCCAAAGCTGGTAGTAGAAGAATATGTAACCGACCCAATGAACGAAACCGATACAGCTAAGTGGAATACCAAAATCTACTTTTTTGCCGATAGTAAAACCCAATAGCATGATTTACATCAACTCCTGCAATACCGGAAAACCGGTATTGCAGGAGTTGATGACATATTAATATTTTGGTAATGCGTGGGGATAATTTTGCCCACCGGTGCTTAATTGCAAATTTTTGTTGCCTATTACCTCACCTGACATTTATTAAAAAGTATATTTGGCAGTGTAGTGCTATTGTGCACCACGAGCGCTACAACCCACGATGCCTAACAATAAGACAATTATAATTGCCGATGACCACCCCCTGATGGCTGAGGGCATAGCAGCCATGATACACCGGTATACCAAGTATAAGGTGCTCTCTATTGCTAAAAACGGTAAAGCCTTATTACATTTATTAAACGCACAAGTGCCCGACCTTGTATTGATGGATGTAAACATGCCCGAGTTAAATGGCATGGAGGCAGCCGGCAAAATCAGGCAACTGTTTCCGCAGGTAAAAATCGTTTTCATTTCTATGTATTGGGAGCTGGCAGTGCAGCATGCTATTAAAAAAATAAATGCAGAGGGCTTTATACCCAAGCTTACCGAAGGGGCTGTGTTTTTAGAAGCCCTGAAAAAGTTAATGAGTGGCGAAAAGGTATACCTTACCAATAGCCAGCCAGCCAACGGCCATAAAAAAGCAGACAGCAATTTGCAGGGAAAAACGAAACTCTCGGCACGGGAGTTAGAAATAATTCAACTGATAAAAAAAGGGCTTACCAGCAAAGATATATCGGCCAGGCTTCATTTAAGTATCTACACAGTAGATACGCATCGCAAAAACATTTGCCGCAAGCTCAAAATTTCATCGCCCAATGCCCTTGTGAAGTTTGTGCATGAAAACAACCTGTAAATAACCTATGCAAACGCCGGTAGCCCAATGGTTACCGTAGTGCCCTTTGCCCGCACCGATTTAACCACTACGTAACCCTTGTGTACATTTACCCGCGCCTGTATATTTTGCAACCCAAGGCCTTTGTTTCGCCTGGCTGTATTGTAGCCTTTGCCATTATCGCTTACCTGCACTTTAAGCGTATTATCCTTTACAGAAACGCCCACATCGCATTTAGTGGCGGCAGCATGTTTAATTACATTGGTTACCAGCTCTTGTATTATCCTATACACCGATGTTTCTATAGCGATTTCCAGGCGGCCTGTAAGATTTAAAGGCTTAAACTTTACAACAAGCGGGTGGTTGTAGCTAACCTGCTGGCAAAAATCTATAATAGCAAGCACCAACCCAAACTCCTCTAACCGGGGTGGTGCCAGGTTTAGCGATATAGCCCGCACCTCATCGCTCGCTTTCAGCACCAGGTTATGCATATCTGCAACTACCTTACTTACCACACCATTATGCATCTTGCGGCATTGCTCTTCTAATTGCAACAGGTATAACCGTATAGCACTTATATTTTGCCCCAGCCCATCGTGCAGTTCGCGGCTTACCCGCTTGCGCTCGGCCTCCTGCCCATCGAACATAGCCGTAAGCAAAGAATGCTCGGCTTTTTTCATGGTAGTGATGTTGCGCGTAATAATCATGAACTCTCTTACATAGCCTGCACTATCTAAAATAGGGCTATATACACTGTAATACCAGGCTATGGTGCCATCGGGCCCCTGTATGTAATCTTCAACCTCAAAGGGTTTGCCTGTTTTAATCAGCTGCGCAATGCTCTTCTTAAAAAACGGCACTCTATCGGGCGGTACAAAATTATATACGCTGCTGCCAATTACCTGCTCTTTGGTAAAGCCTTGTTGTACATGATTAATAGATAGTATTACAGCTTTGCGGTTTACCGTCATAATGGTATCGCGCATGTTTTCAAAAATGGAGCGCCACCGCCCTTCGGAGTCGGCCATATGGGTATAGCTGACGCCCGCCTTCTTACTGGCTGGGTTCTTTTTCATAGGTTCAGTATGAAAGGCAAGTATACAAATGCATACTATAACCTGGCTGCAATATACAGAATGCTTTTATAACATAATCGTATAATCTACTTCTCCATCACCTTAGCCTGGTGGCGTATGCTCTCGTTATGTATCTGCTGAAAAAATTTGAGGATAAACTCTTCGGTAAGCCCACCGGTCTTACCTTTCTCCAGCGCGCGTTTTACAATCTGCGCCCAGCGCTCGCTTTGGTGTATAGCCAACCGGTTCTCTTTTTTAAGCGCACCAATATCTTCCGATATACCCATGCGCTCGGCAAGTAGTTCTATTATATAATCATCTATCCGGTCTATGCGCGCACGCAAATCGTGCAGGGGTTTCAGGCCATCTTCATTCACCTTGGGCTGGCGCACAATCAGTGCGTTTAATATTTCGCCTAATCGTTCGGGCGTTACCTGCTGTTTGGCATCGCTCCAGGCTTTATCGGGGTTTATGTGCGACTCTATCATCAGCCCATCAAAACCCATGTCCATACCCTGTTGCGATAGCATATAAATCATATCGCGTGTGCCGCCCATGTGCGAGGGGTCAACTATAATAGGTATCTCGGGGTAGCGGCGGCGCAACTCTATGGGTATTTCCCACATAGGCGGGTTGCGGTAAACTGTTTTTTCATACGACGAAAAGCCCCGGTGTATTACACCTAATTTATTCAACCCGGCCTGATAAAACCGCTCTACAGCACCTACCCACAATTCAAGGTCGGGGTTAATCGGATTTTTTATCAGCACCGGTATATCTACCCCTTTCAGGCTGTCGGCAATCTCCTGTATGGCAAATGGCGATACGGTAGTACGCGCTCCAATCCATAATACATCAATATCATTTTTAAGCGCCGCCTCTACATGCTCGGGGTTAGCTACTTCTACCGTAACCGGCAAGCCCACTGCGCGTCCGGCATTCTTTACCCACGGCAAACCAATTTCACCCACACCTTCAAAACTGTTAGGCCGGGTGCGCGGTTTCCATATTCCCGCGCGTATCATATTTACCTTGCCCGCAGCGTGCTTTACAATTTCCTGCACGGTTACCATTACCTGCTCTTCGCCTTCGGCGCTGCAGGGGCCGGCTATTACAAAAGGATGATTGCCGGTATTTGTCCACTGGCTTAAAGGCGCTATATCAAATTTCTTATTCACGGGCCGGTAATTTATAGTTGCTATTTAATTTGAAACTTTATTTTCGGATAAATGAAAAAGTTTCTGGTCGTCAGTTTTATAAGCACAATATTACTGCAAACATCTTTGGCGCAGGCAACTTTTAAGATTTCTTCTTACAATACCACGCCTGAGGCTTTTCAATACTTATTGCTGGGCAATAAGCAAATTGCGGCTAACGATACTATCAACGAAAAGATTGTAGACCTGGTAAACCCTATGCTGCTCGATTCGGTAATAGAGCGCAAAAAACAGCATCACCGGCTGTTTCTGGTAGGCTGGCTAATTCATGCCTTTGGCGGTTACAACTGGCGGGCTATAGATATGCATAAGCAAAAGATAGTGGGCACAGTAACCCACCACGGCCGCAGCGGCAAGATTGAATACTCGGAGTACGATATTAACTTCGATTTAGGGTTTCACCTGCGCAAATACATCAACCGCATTTGCGTGGCCTGCGACCTTCAAAAAAAATTCCACCGGCAAAACTTTGGCTCGCATCAAAAAAAGGATTACACCCTTGAGCCGTTCGTGCGCGATACCAATAACCTGAACAGCAAACTGTATAGTGTAGATGCCGAGCTAACACCGCCCTATGCTTTTATACCCCAACTCAATTACCTGTTTTACCCTACCCTGCCCGATGGCGGCACGCTGAAAGACCACCCTAATTTTGGCACCGCTGCGCCCACCATGGGTTTTTATGGCGTAAACTGCCTGGATTGTAACCACACCTGCCACCCCGAAATACACCCCTACGAATGGGTGTGGTGGCTAAAAGCAAATGAAGAAGACGAAGGCAGCGATAAAACCTGGCTGGTTGGCTTGTTTCATGAGTCGAGCAAGCGGTTTAAAAACTGGTCGCAAAACCCTATGACCGGGCAAATATCCATTCCGTTTGCCTACGAAGTAGATGACCAGGCCGAAACAGATGACGCAAACCCGCTTTATAAAATAAAGGTAGAACATCTGGTGTTCAACAAATTTGTAGATGCAGGGTTTAAAAGCCTGGCAGTGCCCGATTCGGCTTTTGCGGCCGTGCCTGCAGGGCCTTTTCAAATACAGGATAACCGGCAAGGCACTTACTATTTTGCTATAGAATTTAATACCCCGATAAAAAGCAACAACCTGAAATACTGGTTCAGCGATTTAAACCTCGATAAGCAAAACCATATACTAAGCGGCTACTTTAATTTTGCAACATCGGTGCAGGATTTATATACTACCCGAATTACATTCGGCAGTGAACACCACAGCGAAACGAAATAACCCCGCGGCATTACATGTTCTTATAAAAAATTATTTGGTAAGTAGTTGCAGCAGTTGCTTATCTTCGGTAAGTATCTTAGTCCGTAGCTCTGATGGGTAGTAATTACCTGTCGGCAAATCGTTTTTAATTTCCTATTTTACAGTTGAACTCTTCCTGGTAAAAATTGTTTTGCTTTGTAAAGAGACGATAACCCAATACTTTATACCCATGGAAGATAAGCAATACGACTACATAGTAATAGGCTCTGGTTTTGGTGGCAGTGTAAGTGCCATGCGCCTGGCCGAGAAAGGCTACAGTGTATTAGTGCTGGAAAAAGGCAAGCGCTGGAAACTAACAGATTTTCCTAAAACAGATTGGGACCTGCCTAAGTATTTGTGGGTGCCGTTTATCAAATGGTTCGGCTTTCAAAAGCTTACTTTTTTTAAAGAGGTATTTGTAATCAGCGGCGTAGGCGTGGGTGGTGGCTCGCTGGTATATGCCAACACGCACATGCTGCCCAAAGAAAGTTTTTATACCAATAAAATATGGGGCGGCATTAAAGACTGGAAAACTGTGCTGGCTCCGTATTTTGAACGTGCACAGTTTATGCTGGGCTCGGCTAAATACTTAAAAGATAATGCAGAAGACTTAGTGCTGAAAGAAGTGGCCGAAGAAATGGGGCATGGCGACTCGTTTAAAAGTGTAGACGGTGTAGGTGTATATTTTGGTGATACAGCCAGAGAAACTGACCCCTATTTTAAAGGCATGGGCCCCCAGCGCAAAGGCTGCACCGAATGTGCCGCCTGCATGACCGGTTGCCGGCACGGCGCCAAAAACACACTGGATAAAAATTACCTGTGGCTGGCCGAAAACGAGTTTGGCGCACAGGTGCTACCCGAAACACTGGTTACAAAAATAGAATACGTAAACGATGAGTACCTGATACATACCCAGAGCTCTACGTCGTATTTTGGCAAGAATAAAAAAGTGTTCCGCAGCAAAGGGTTGGTATGCAGCGGCGGTGTGCTGGGCACTATGGATTTGCTGCTTAAGCAAAAATACACCACCAAAACACTGGCCAACTTATCGGATAAACTGGGCGATAATATTTTGACCAACAGCGAAATGCTGAGTGGGGTAGGCGGTGCCGATAGAAAGCTGAACAACGGCCTGGCTATATCGCGCATATTTGCGCCCGATGAGAATACTAATATAGAGGTATGTAAGTTTCCTAACGGCAGTGGCTCTATGATGCACCTGGGCACCCTGGCCGTGGGCGATGGCTCGCCGGGTGTGCGCACAGCAAAACTTATGGGCCAGCTGCTGAGGCATCCCCTCTCCTTCCTAAAGTTGTTTTTTACCAAAGCGCCTGCCGACAGGGGTATTATCTTTTTGATAATGCAAACGCTGGAAAACTCTATGCAGCTGAAACTGAAGAAGGGATTGTTTGGCACCCGCATGGCTATGGTAAACGAAAGCAAGCAACCGGTGCCTACGTATATACCGGTTGGGCAGGAAGCCCTGTACCGCTATGCCAAAAAGGTAAACGGCATACCTATGAACGCACTTACCGAGGTTACCATGGGGCTGGCCTCTACCGCGCATATATTAGGCGGCTGCCCGATGGGAAAAACAAAAGAAGAAGGTGTAGTAGATGAATACTTCCGCGTGCATGGTTACAAAAACTTTTTGGTGCTCGATGGTTCTATTATGCCTTGTAACCTCGGTGTAAACCCGTCGCTTACTATTACAGCACTAAGCGAGTATGCCATGGCACATATACCGGCTAAAGAAGGCACACAGGTAAAAACACTTGACCAGCGATTAGCGGCGGCTTAATTAGCAGGCAACGAAAAGCAGAACTTAGAGCCAACACCCGGTTCGCTTTGCAGCCATAAGCGCCCACCCACGCGCTCAATAATTTTTTTGCAGATAGATAAACCCAAACCGGTGCCGGGGTACTCATGCTTGGTATGCAAGCGGTGGAAAGGCTCGAAGATACGCTGCTGGTGCTCGGGTTTAATACCTATGCCATTATCTTCAAAACAGAAATGAACTTCCTTGCCCTTACGCTCACAGCTTATTTTAACGGTGGGCTTTACCGACTTGTTGTATTTAATACCGTTCAGCACCAGGTTTTGAAACACCAGCATCAGCAGGTTTTTATCCGACGTTACCGGTAGCAACTCGGTACTGACAACACTTGCATTCTTTTCTTTTATCTCCATCTCTATACCCTTCAACACTTCGGCCAACAGCTCGCGGGTGTTAACCGGTATATGCTTTATCTCGGTGCGGGTAATGCGCGAGTAGGCCAGCAGGTCGCGGATAAGCTGCTGCAGGTTAATAGCTCCTTTATTGGCAAACTCCATGTATTCATCTGCCTGTGCATCCAGCTGCCCGCCATAGCGCTTTTTAAGCAGCTGCATGTAGTTAGATATCATACGCAGGGGTTCCTGCATATCGTGCGATGATACAAAGGCGAATGTTTCAAGGTCGGCATTGCTGCGCTCCAGCTCACGGGTGCGCTCCTCTAACTCGTGCTGGTATTTTTTGCTGCGGCGTATATCGCGCGATTGGCTTAGCACTACATTAGAAACACCATCTGAACCCTCCATGCGCGTAAATATGGTTTCGAACCAAATGTATTCGCCGCCCTTGCTGCGCAACCTGAACTGCACCGGTTTAAATATTTGCGGAGCGGCCGTATCCCTGAAATTAATACCCAGCATTACATGCGCATCGTCGGGGTGTACCACCGCCATAGGGTACTGGCCCAGCAGTTCATCCTGGCTGTAGCCCAATAACCTTTTTATAGAAGGGCTTACAAATTCAAGTTTGCCTTTGGAATCATGAATACAAATAAGGTCGAAAGAATTTTCGGTCACCAGCCTGTATTTCCGCTCGCTTTCTACCAGCTTTTCTTCAATAGAAAACCGGAAATGAATAAGTATGCCCTGGGCCAGCAAAGCAATAAAATACGTAGCGTAAAAATCGAAGGTGGCCTTGGCAGATGTAACGGCAATAGCTGTTACGGCTATCAGCAGAGCATTGATGGTAAGCGTATGTATAAGCCAGTTGCGCTTATCGCGAAAAAACCAGCCTGATATAGTATAGGCTACTATAAACTGGTAAGCGTATTGAATATGAAACGAAGTACCATACAACAGGTAAATGTTGATGATATTCATTACATACATAAAAAGGTAGGCAAGCTGCTGGTAATATTTTTGGGCGGGCTTGTAAAACACCAGCGCCAGAAAAATAACAAAAGCCACAATAGCATCAATGGCATTCAGGGCTTCATGAGATATGGGGCCTTTTACTACAAGGTTATCGCCCCACAAAGTAAAAATGGTAAACCCACAGGTAAGAAACAGGAATAGCAATTGCGCGGTACGCAACTCATGACTGGCAAGCTGGGTAAAGAGGGTGTTTAGACGCTTAATCATACGGACGAATGCCGAATGTAATCTTTTAACCTAATCTATACTACAAGAATTTTTCAGGAAATTAATACTTAGGCATAGTGGTATCAATCTCATCGGCCCAGGCCAGTATGCCCCCTTCCAGGTTATATAGATTGGTAAAGCCATGGGTGCTCTCCAGGTAGCTGATTACATTGCCACTGCGCTTGCCGCTGCGGCAATGCACCACTACCGGTTTATCCTTTGCTATTTTATCTACATTGTCGGGCACCTCGTTCATAGGTATTAGCTCTCCGCTAATATTACAAATTTCAAATTCGTGCTCTTCGCGCACATCTATCAACTGAAAATCTTCTTTGTTATCAAGCATTTGCTTTAGCTCGCTTACGGTTTTTGTTTTCATACGGACCTATTATTTATATACTAAAATAGAAAAGCATTAATCAATTATCATACAAGCGGCCACGGTTACGTTGCTGCCTTCCTCAATTAAGATAAAGCTACCGGTGTCACGGTTTTTGGTGTAGGCATCAAAACATAGTGGTGCAGTAGTACGCAGCGTTATGCGGCCTACATCGTTTACCCCTATCGAAACATTCTCGGTAATACGGTGCAGCGAGTTGATATCCATTTTATATTTTATCTCCTTTACTACAGCGCGTACATCTTTGGTAGTGTGCTTCAAAAAGTATTTACCGTTTAGCTGCAGGGGCTTCTCGCCCATCCAGCATACCATGGCTTCTATATCCTGGCTTTGCTTTGGCACGTTGCCTTCGCGTACCAGCATATCGCCGCGGCTTATATCAATGTCATCTTCCAGCTGCACGGTAACCGATAGCGGCGCATAGGCTTCGTTCAGTTCTTTACCATCCAGTTCTACCGATTTTACCACCGATGTAAAACCCGATGGCAGCACCGTTACCTTATCGCCTTTGCGTATTACGCCACTGGCAATGCGGCCGGCGTAGCCGCGGTAATCGTGAAACTCATCGCTGTACGGGCGCACCACATACTGCACCGGCAGGCGAAGGTCTATATGGTTAATATCCGATGCTATGTGTATGTTCTCCAGCAGGTACATCAGCGTTACACCCTCATACCAGTTCATGTTTTTAGAACGGTTAACCACATTATCACCATTAAGCGCCGAGATAGGAATAAAGTGAATGTCTTTGGTTTTAAGGCGCGTGGCAAACTCACGGTACTCCAATACTATTTTATTGTAAACCTCCTGGTCGTAATTTACCAGGTCCATTTTATTTACGCAAAGCGCTATGTGCGGTATTCCTAATAAAGACGCAATAATACTGTGGCGGCGTGTTTGCTCTACAATACCCTGCCGTGCATCTACCAGTATAATAGCCAGGTTGGCTGTAGAGGCACCGGTAACCATATTGCGTGTATACTGTATGTGCCCCGGTGTATCGGCAATAATGAACTTGCGTTTAGGGGTAGAGAAGTAACGGTAAGCTACATCTATGGTAATGCCCTGCTCGCGCTCGGCACGCAGGCCATCGGTAAGCAATGCCAGGTTAACGGTGGTTTCGCCACGGCGTGCGCTGGTAGCTTCTATGTTCTCTAACTGGTCTTCAAAAATTGATTTCGAGTCATATAACAAACGTCCTATCAGGGTCGATTTGCCATCGTCTACACTGCCCGCTGTGGTAAAGCGCAGCAGTTCCATGTTCAGGTAGCTGTTCGAATCAAAAGGAACAACCGGGTCGTTATTTTCTACTGTATTTATTATCTTTTCCATTGCTGTATTTAATGCCTCTGCTTTTAAAAATAGCCCTCTTTTTTTCTGTCTTCCATACTTGTTTCGCTGCGCTTATCATCGGCGCGGCCACCGCGCTCGGTAGTGCGCGAGCTGGCTACTTCCTGTATAATATCATCCAGGGTAGCCGCTGTAGAAAGTGTAGCACCGGTAGAGGTAATATCGCCTATGGTGCGAAAACGCACCACCTGCTCTTTGGCTTTCTCGGTTGGTTTCATAGGGATATAAGGCGACTCGGCCAGTAAAGTTCCATCGCGCATAAACACTTTGCGCTTATGCGAAAAGTAAAGCGATGGCATCTCAATACCTTCCATAGCCAGGTATTGCCATACATCTAATTCGGTCCAGTTGCTGATGGGGAACACACGGAAATTTTCACCTACATGCATACGTCCGTTAAACAGGTTCCAGAGTTCGGGGCGTTGGTTCTTGGGGTCCCACTGGCCAAACTCATCGCGGTGTGAGAAGAAACGCTCCTTAGCACGGGCCTTTTCTTCATCACGGCGGGCACCACCTATGCAGGCATCAAACTTATACTTCTCTATAGTATCTAACAGTGTGGTTGTCTGCAAACGAATACGCGAAGCGCTGTAGCCTTTCTCTTCGGCTACACGGTTGCTATCAATAGATTCCTGTACTGAGCCTACAATCAACTTAGCTCCTAGTTTCTTCACCAGGCTATCGCGGTATTCAATTGTTTCGGGAAAGTTGTGGCCGGTATCTATATGCACCAGCGGAAAAGGGATAGCCGCCGGGTAAAAAGCCTTTTTAGCCAGGTAGGTTACCAGTATAGAATCTTTGCCGCCACTAAATAAAATAGCAGGGTTTTGAAACTGTGCCGCCACCTCGCGCAATACAAATATGCTTTCGGCCTCCAGTGTTTTTAAATGATTAAGCGTATATGCCATGCAGGACTAATGATTGATTATTGGTGATTGATAATTGGCAGTGCAAATGCAACTACCTCGTTTACACTTTGTTCTATTGTTTTGCTTTGGGTAAGTACTTCTAAAGCCGGGCTTACCGGTGCCTCGAAGGGAGCGCTTATACCGGTAAAGTCTTTTATTTCGCCATTGCGCGCTTTGGCATACAGGCCTTTTACATCGCGCCTTTCGCACTCTTCTATAGGGGTATTGATAAACACCTCTCTAAAATCGGCATCGCCTATAATGTTGCGCGCCTGCTCCCTTATCTCTGCAGTAGGCGATACAAAACTACAGATAACCACTACACCGTTGGCTACAAACAACTTAGCCACCTCGGCTATGCGGCGTATGTTTTCCTTACGGTCTTCATCGCTAAAACCCAGGTTATTATTAATGCCTGTGCGCACATTATCGCCATCCAGCACTACTGCAAAGTAGCCATCGCGGTGCAATTGCTCCTCTACCCCTTTGGCAATGGTGCTTTTGCCCGAGCCGCTAAGCCCGGTAAACCACAGCACCAGCCCATGCTGGCCCAACAGCTGCTCTTTGCTTTCGCGCGGCAGCAATTGGTTAAAGGGGTGTATATGTTCGCTCTTGCTATTCATAATGAGGCGCGAATATAAGCTATGCCCTGTAAAGATGCAGACCTTCTGTTTTGGCCTGTTTTAGTTGTCTTTTGTTCGGCGGCCGGCACCCTACAGCAGTATAGATTTTACCGTGGGCGGTAAAACCATTACCACCCACGGTAAAATCTTAAAAAAGGGGGTTCCACTTTTAGTGCGGGGTGGAGGTACCAGTGCCTTCTTGCAATGAATTAATTACTAGTAAGTTATAAATAGGGGGAGGTGCCACTTTTTCAAAAAGCGCCTTTTTGCCACCCACATTCTTACATATAGGGCCTGCATTTCACCTTTCAAAATATCCAATTACATTCGCCCCCGCTATGATGATAACCGTATATAAAAGCAAGCTGCACAGGGTAACTGTAACCCAGGCCGACCTTAACTACATTGGCAGCATTACTATTGATGAAGAC
>DATGXP010000198.1:0-1927 GCA_035298845.1 Chitinophagales bacterium | reverse complement strand
GAGTTTACAAAATGCGTGCTCATTGAGTTCGATCCCGAAGGCAAGCCATCTACGCCATTGCCACCGGCAGCTCCATCGGAACCCGCACCTGCATTTATAGTATTAAACCGTATAACTGTAGTAGCTGTACCACCCACTACACGTATGCCATAAGCACTTTGGCCTGGACCACTACCAGCAGATACATTTACTGTGAAAAACTCGAAATGCGTTTCGGTTGCAATGTTCTCTGCCAGCACGGCAGTTGAAATACCTTGTATAATTGTAGTATCTGCATTGCTTCTGCTCCACAGGGGCTGACCGCTGAAACCACCATACACATTTACCCCGCTTACCAATTGTATAGCAGCGCTTACTACATATATGCCTTTGGCTACGTATACATCTTTGCCGGCCAGCGCTGCCAGTTCTATACCCTTAGTAATAGTATATACCGGTTGCGCCATTGTACCTGCCTGATTATCGTTACCGGTAAGCACATCTACAAAAATGGCATTGTTCTTATCGCCGTCTATTCCATCGCCATCTATATCGCGAAACAGCACATCCGGTTTATCTGATGGCAAACAGTTTTGTGCAAAGGATGGAGATAAAAAGAAAGAAAAACATAACAGCGTAAGCAGGTGTTTCATAGTGGATAGTTTGTGGTGCTAAAGTAAGTGTTTTGTTACAATGCAACACAAAAAAGGATGCCTTAGCATCCTTTTAAAGTTTTAGTAACACTCCTTATTCAGGTTGGTTTGGCTTAGGCAGTTCACCTCCATTCTTCTCAATAAACATTATTTCGTCGCCATACTGTGTCAGCAGTAGCTTCTTGATTCCCTCAACCAGATCTTTGGCAGAAACAGAATCGTGAATGATTTTGAATTGCTTCTGGTCTATCACCAATGTCCTCATCTGGCCCTCATCGGGCGTTTCGCTAATGGTAGCTATGTATCTTTTATCCATGGAGTGGTTATACTACTGTTGGCAAAAAATAGTTACCGGTAACAGAGCGCTACTTGTAAATCCACATTAACACGGGTGCGCCGGTAGATTTCAACCGGTTATCAATAATGCGCATAGCGTTGTTTGAAACCGTAGGACATCCCCAGCCCTCAGGTGTGCCCTGCGGGTAGACTTCTTCATCGCTTACAGCATTCCAGGCATGAAATACAATTAACCGGTTGAGCGCATTGCTATTCGTTGATTCAAGACCATGCATCAGGTATTTTACATGAATGCCCCAATCGCTCCAGGCCCTTTCGCCAAGTTTATATTTACCCAACGATGAGCAATGGCTGCCATCTACATTGCTAAACACCGGTGCATCTTTAGAATCATCCTGGCTCCAGGGGTTACTGCAGCAGCCATGCCCCACTAAAAAACTATTGGTAATGGTATCGGCCGCAAAATCCCACACGAACAGACGATTGACACCGGAATGCAAACTCATGTCAATTAAAATACAGAAACCCGTATTCATTTTTTGCTGCTGACAAAATACCAGCGCCTCTTTTGCCTTGGATCTAATGCGGTTAACATCGGCCGAAGGTTTTGTAAAGTATGGGACACCGGTTGCGCCGTTTGCCCCCGGAGTGTTAGAACAACCAAATAGCAGTATGATTGCTAATAAAAAAGAGAAGCGCATGTGCGTATCAGTTAAACTTCTTACTCCTTAGCAGATAGTTGTCGCTCTTGCCTCCCTTCTGAATTTCTTTGCGCTCGTATTCCTGTTTTTTCTCTATGTCTTTCAACTTTGCGTTATACAGAACAATAACAGAATCCTGGCGAACTGTTTCAGCTGTTTTAGCAAACTTTTTTCCATTTTCCCACGAATATGTTTGACCATAAGAACCCAACTGTCGGGCTTTATCATACTGGCGGTCATCCACGGCTTTCATTGTCTTCTCCAGCAAATCATTCGATTCGAACATAGTGCATTGCT
>DATGXP010000197.1:0-10302 GCA_035298845.1 Chitinophagales bacterium | reverse complement strand
CTTTTCAGGTTCCGCCGATATAATATGCAGGTCGATGGGTGTAGAAGATATTTTACGGATAGCGGCAATGTCATCAAACACCTTATCGTTATCGGCACAATCTACATGCAGCATATCTATTCCATGCGCATCAAGCTCCTTCACCAGTTGTTCCGGTGTTTTGCCTTTGCCTGAATAAATAGATGCTGAAATTTTCATTGCCCCCTAACCCCCTAAAGGGGGAATTAAATACAAGGTTAGTTAATACTATTCAAGTTCGTACTGCAATTTGAGCAAATTAGAGTAAAGCCCGTTATCCATTTTAGATAGTTCGGTGTGCGTTCCCTGCTCTACAATTTTACCCTTATTAATCACCAGTATCATATCCGCTTCGCGAATGGTAGATAAACGGTGGGCAATTATAAATGTTGTCCGGTTCTTCATCAACTCGCTCAAGGCTTCTTTCACCAGTTTTTCGCTTTCGCTATCCAGTGCCGAAGTAGCTTCATCCAGTATCAAAATTTTAGGGTCGCGCAGTATAGCCCGGGCTATGGCTATGCGCTGTTTTTGTCCGCCCGATATTTTTACGCCCCTCTCTCCCACTATGGTTTCAAATTTTTCGGGGAACGATTCTATAAAGCTGTAAGCGTTGGCCTTTTTAGCAGCCGCCACAATTTCATCTTTAGTAGCATTCGGCTTGCCGTAGGCTATATTCTCGAGTATAGTGCCGCCAAACAAAATAGTATCCTGCGGCACGGTGCCAAAGTTTTTGCGCAGCGCCGTTATGTTATAATTGCGTATGCTTTTGCCGTCTATCGTAATATCGCCGGCATCGAAGGGATACAGACCGCTCAGTAATTTTACTATGGTAGATTTACCCGAACCGCTGGGACCTACCAATGCAATCTTCTGCCCGGCTTCTACCTTAAACGAAAGGCCGCTGAACAGCTGCATATCTTTGCGCGAAGGGTAAGTAAAGTGCACATCTTTAAACTCCACATTGCCCTTCACCACATCCGATAAATTTTCATCGGCAACTTTTGTCTCGCTTGCTTCGCCCAGTATTTCGTTAATGCGCTCTGATGCTCCGATGGTTTTTTGCAACACCGAGTAGCTTTCGCTTAAGCCGCCCAGCGAGCTACCTATAAAAATAGTAAGCAGGAAAAACTGGATTAGCTGGCCCATGCTAATACCGCCGTTCTCGGTGCCCTTGGCCACCTCGTTTAGACCGGCGTATACAATAAACACAATGGCACCAAACATGGCAAATATGATAAACGACACAAAGCCTGCTCGGTATTTAGCGGCATGCATACCAATGGCGGCCACGTTCTCATTAATTTTAGAGTAGCGGCGCGTTTCATAGCCTTCATTTGTAAAAGCCTTCACCACATCGGCTGCCTGAAAAGTTTCTTCCACTATAGTATTGCTCTCGGCCAGTTCATCCTGTGCCTTGCGTGATATCTTGCGTATGAATTTACCGAAGATTACTGCGGCAATGACCAATACCGGCAGCAGCGCCAATATGATGATGGAGAGTTTCCAGGAGATGGCAAACACGAAAGGGATACATACCAGCGGCAGTACCAATTGCCTTACAAAAAATGCCAGGTGATTAGTCAGCGCATCCTGTAGTTGCGATACATCGCTGCTAATGCGCGAGGTAAGGTTGCCTACGCGGTTCTCTTCAAAAAAACGGATAGGCAGGGTTATTATCTTCTCGTACAGGGCGCGGCGGATAGCGCTCATAGCCTTTTGGCTTACGTACTCAAACAGGTAAATGCGGAAGAATGAAAGCACCGCCTGTATAAGCAACACTATGCCCAGTATAATGCCTATTTCTTTAAGTTTTTCGGGGCTGATTTCTGATTTATAACCATTTACCAAGGCTGTTACCTGTGCCAGCTTTTGGTCATCGGGCAGGCTAGATTTTACTACTGCAATAACTTTGCTTATTACCTCTTTAGCGGGTGTAGCCGCATCTATCAGCTGGCCAA
This sequence comes from Chitinophagales bacterium, assembly GCA_035298845.1. GTDB lineage: Bacteria > Bacteroidota > Bacteroidia > Chitinophagales > LD1 > Bog-950. Next base: position 8,326 of record DATGXP010000197.1, on the reverse strand, counting down.
ACCCACCGGGTATAATGGTAACTACACCTGTAGAAACCACCAGGCACAGCATACCTATTATAAACTGCCATTTGTAGGGCAGTATAAACCGGTAAATTCTCAGCGATTCAACAATCTCTTTCCAGCTTATCAGCTTTCGTTTGGCTGGTTCGTTAACTTCGGGCATGTATTACTTGTAATTGGCGGTGCAAATGTATCAGAGTAACTCAATTACGCTTAGTAATTGGCTGAGTATATGTCGTTACAGCGCAGAAAATATTGGATAATGATTACCGGATGCTTTGCCTCCGTTATACCCTTTAGAAAAATATTTTTCCACATTTTTCAGTCAACTCACCTTCGTTTTTGCCCTCCAAAATTGCTGTCCGTATAAAAAATTAAAAATCAACTTATTAGACAAATTGATGTTTAATTAACTAACAATACAGCAAATAAGAAGTTTTTAGGTTATAAAATGCGGTTTTAGCAAAAATAGCCGGTTAGGCTTTACCCCCTAAAAAAGTAAAAAGTTACAGGCATTACAGACCACCCAGAAGCCAACATGAGCAATACCGGAATTCCGGTATTGGAAGAAAGCATGAAGAGGAAAAGGGTGAATAAAGGGCAAAAAAATAACCGGTTGATACCGGTTTTCTCCTCTGATAAACACCTGAAAGTAGGGTTGGGCAAAAAAACAAAGAAGGCCGCCATTTCTGACGACCAACTTTGAACCTATGAAAACACTAAATCTTTAATTATTTTACTTTGGCAACAACCGCCTTGAAAGCCTCTGGGTTGTTAAGGGCTAAGTCTGCAAGAACTTTTCTGTTCAATTCAACGTTTGCTGATGCTAACTTAGAAATAAATCTTGAATAAGTCAAACCTTCTTCACGAACGGCTGCATTTATACGAGTTATCCACAGGGCGCGGTAATCTCTCTTTTTCAGCTTGCGGCCTACATAAGAATAAACACCTGCTTTCTCTACGGCATTTTTAGCTACGGTATATACTTTGCTACGGCTAAGGAAATATCCTTTGGCCTTATCGAGTATTTTTTTCCTTCTCTTTCTTGACGCTACGGCGTTGGTTGAACGTGGCATTTCTTGATTATTTTACTGTTACTTATTCTGTTAAATATTAAGCCATTCCAAGCATCAGCTTAACGCGATGCTCATCACTCTTGTGTACGAAGGTAGATTTAGCAAGTTCTTCTTTTCTTTTCTTGCTTTTGCTGCCCAGCAAGTGGCGCTTATAGGCCTTGCTACGCTTTATTTTACCTGACCCGGTAACCTTAAATCTTTTCTTGGCACCGGAATTTGTTTTTTGCTTAGGCATAAATCTTTATTTTTTGGGAGCGCAAATATATCGATTGTTTCTAAAAAACCAAATTGCTATTAATACCTGCTGTTTAAAGATATCCACTATATTGGCATTGGTTACAAAAATTCCAGTTTAACCTACACCTTATGAAAACACTATTTACAACAATTTTCGCTGCAATATTAGCATTAAATGCTCATAGTCAATGGTTTGAACTAAGCGGCTATGTTTATTTCGTCAATGCAGTCTGTTATGGCGCCAATGGTTCTATTACAGTTAATCCGCCTTCGGGCACCCCTCCTTTTCTTTATAAATTAAATAGCGGACCCTACCAAAGCAACAATGTGTTCAGCAACTTATGGCCGGGGTACTATACGGTTACCATAAAAGACAATACCGGGGATACCACCCTGGTAAATGCTGTAGTTACCGGGCCGGCAAACCCGCTACAGGTAGGCATTACTACCACGCCTGATACCAGCGCAACCTATAATAATGGCAGCGCCACTGCGTATGCCACAGGGGGGACCCCGCCTTACTTTTACAATTGGGGCAATGCAATAATCGGCAATACTATAAGCCAGATGCCCCCAGGCAATTACTGCTTAACAGTGACCGATGCTGCCGGGTGCAGTTTTGATACCTGCATAACCATAGGAACCGGCAGCGTACCTTATAGGGCATGGGCCAATGTAACCGATGCCAGTTGCCACTATACCAGCGATGGCAGCATTGCGGTAACCACCACCGGCGGCAACCCTCCGTTTCAGTATAAGCTGAACAACGGCAGCTATCAAAGCAGCAATGTATTTGGCAACCTGGGGGCGGGTTTATATAACATAACTGTAAAAGACTCGCTGAACCAAACAGCAGTAACAACCGCAGCAGTAATCAGCCCTAACCCCATGTTTGTAAATGCAGGTGTAAGCCCGGCCAGCAGTACGGGCGCCCAGGATGGATTTATCATAGCATCGGTAATTAACGGGCAATCTCCGTATTCATTTATCTGGAGCAATACTGACCCGACCCAAAACATATTTAACCTGCAGCAGGGCAATTACCGGGTTACGGTTACCGAAGCTACCGGATGCACAGCCACTGCATCGTTTACTGTAGGAGTAGATAATCTACCATTTTTTGCCTTTGCCGATATAACCCCTATTCGCTGCTCCGGGGGCAGCAACGGCGCTATTAATTTAACGGTAGAGGGCGATGATGCGCCGTACACCTATGAGTGGAGTACCGGCTCGGTAAATGAGGATATAAATAACCTGACCGAAGGAATGTATTACGTAACTATATCGGGTGCCAACAACTTTTCGTTTACCGACTCGATATACTTAGCCGAACCCGGCCAGTTATTTACATCAGGCCTTATAGCCGATGTGAGCTGCAGTGGCAAGCAAAATGGCCTTATAGACGTAACTACCTACGGGGGCACACCACCTTATACCTACGAATGGAACATAACCGGCGATAGTTTACAGCAGGACATATTTAACCTGAGTGCGGGCGCATACTTTGTTACTGTGTTAGATGCGCGCAACTGCGGGGCCGTATCGCTGTATCTAGTAAAAGAACCCGGCGCACTTTCGCTAATCAATACCTCGCCGCCGGTAAATTGTGCGCTGGCCGCTACGGGTCCGGTGGCGGTAGCGGTTATGGGCGGCACAAAGCCTTACCACTACAACTGGAACAACACCAGTAGTACCGATTCGCTGATACAGGGCCCGCCATGCGGCTACAACGTACAGGTGATAGATAGTAACGGATGCACCGCCACATTAACCTTTGCGGTACAGTCAGAAGGCTTTGCAACCTTTGCCACCGATACAGCCATTTGCCCCGGTGGCAGTTATATTTTCCGCGATACTATATACACCCTGGCAGGGCTATATACCGATACCGTAAACAACTTTGGCTGCGGCTGCGACACGCTGTATACACTCGAGCTGAGCGAACGGCCCATACCTGTAACTACTATTTACGATACGGTAGTAGATGTAGCGCAATATACTTTCGGCAACCAGACAATTACGCAATCGGGAACCTATTACGATACAATAGTGGGGGCTAATACCTGCGACAGCGTGGTCATTTTAAACCTAAGCATGCAGTATAGTATTGGTATAAAAAACACGATGGCCGATGCGGTTAAAATATACCCTAACCCTGCAAAAGATAAAGTGATGGTAACTACCGGCCTTACGGGCGCTACAACTTATCGCGTGCTGGATGTACAGGGCCGCCAGGTAATGCAGGGCACACACGCTACAGGAAACTTTGAGATTAACACGGCATTGCTAACCACCGGATATTACTTTGTAACAGTAGCTTCGCAGGATAATGAAGAGCTAAAGGGCAGGCTGATAAAAGAATAGTAAAAATAAGGCCTGTTGTTTAACAGGCCTTATTTTTTATTCGCCAAAAAACTTGCTGGCTATAAAGTAGATAATAGCACCTACCGCCCCCGATACAGGTATGGTAAGTATCCAGGCCCAAAGGATATTAATAGTAAGCCCCCAACGCACCGCCGAGATACGTTTGGTAAGCCCCACCCCGATTATTGAACCGGTAATAGTATGCGTGGTAGAAACCGGAATACCTAGCCTTTCGGTGGCGAACAGGGTAATAGCACCTGCTGTTTCGGCAGCTACGCCTTCAAACGGTGTCATCTTGGTAATTTTGCTACCCATGGTTTTTACAATACGCCAGCCGCCCATTAAGGTACCTAAACCGATAGCGCTGTAGCAGGCAACAACTACCCAGTGGGGTATGTCTTTTATTTTTCCATCTACCTGTATAATCTGCATCCAGGCGGGTATGTTGTTCGGGTCTACACCGCCCTTGTGCACATATACCAGCATGGCAGCAGCTATTATACCCATTACCTTCTGTGCATCGTTGCCCCCGTGCCCTATGCTAAACAGGGCCGAAGAAACCAACTGAAGCCGCTTAAACCAGTCGTTCATTTTAAACGGGTTGCTGCGTTTGCAGGCCCACAATAAAATTACAGAGAGGAAGTACGATAATAACAAACCAATAAGCGGTGCCAGCACTATAAACGATACTGTTTTTATTACCTTATCTAGGTTTACCACATCGAACCCCGCATGGGCAATAGCAGCACCCGCAAAACCACCCATAAGCGTGTGCGACGAGCTGGATGGAATACCCAGATACCAGGTAAGCAGGTTCCAGAAGATAGCGGCAATTAACCCCGCTGCAATAACTACCAGCGTGATAGACTCGGGCTTAACGGTTTTAGCTACCGTATCGGCTACTTTAAGCTCGGTAGAAAGCCAATAGGCCACTACGTTGAAAAACGCAGCCCACACCACTGCCTGAAAAGGGGTAAGCACCCGGGTAGAAACGATAGTGGCAATAGAGTTTGCCGAATCGTGAAACCCGTTTATAAAATCAAAAATGAGGGCTAAAACAATAATAGCAACTAAAATTTCGAACATGAGTTACAATTTATTATTGATGATTGCTTATTGATAATTAAAAGCGAATAATCAACTATCATTAATCAATAATCAATTAAGAGTTCTTTACAATAATGGTTTCAATTACATTGGCTACATCTTCGCATTTATCTGTAGCAGTCTCCATATTCGAAAGAATTTCCTTTAGCTTAATAATCTTAATTGCATCTTTCTCGTTATCGAACAGATCGGCAATAGCTGTATCAAACACATCATCGGCGTGGTTCTCCAGGCTGTTAATGCGCACAATCGCTTCGCGTATACGCACTGCGTTGTTCATATCCTTCATGTTAGAAACCGCAATGTGAATCTCCTTGGCCGAGTGCTCTATTATTTCGCACAGCTTTTTCATGGCCGGCGAAATTTCGTCTATTTTGTACGTATCGATGCGCTTGGCCGAGCCGTGTATATAATCAACAATATCGTCAAGCGATGATGCCAGGTAGCTGATATCCTCGCGGTCGAAGGGGGTTATAAAGTTGGTGCTTAGCTCGGTAAATATCTGGTGTGTTATTTCATCGCCCACATGCTCCAGGTCCGATATCTTTTTTTGCAGTTCGTGGCGCTTTTCTTTGCTGGCATTTGCCATTTCTGAGAATGCCTTTGATATTTCTACCAGGTTTTCAGAAGACTGGGCAAATAATTTGAAGAAATTTTTATCCTTGGGTACCAGAAACGAAAAAATTTTACCTAAAGCCATATTGCTTGTTTTTGTTTTTAAATGTTAACGCAAAAGTATACTTGCAATGTTAAGCCAATGTTAAGTTTTAAATAACTACACGGAAGCATACTGTCTGTTATAGGTTATGTGAACTTAACCGGGCGGGCAATATTTCAAAACAAAGTTTAAATATGAAAGCTGTAGCCTGCTTTTCTTAATTTAATTTTAGTTTGGCACTTAAATTGGCTTACCCACACAAAAATCAAAAAATATATGACCACCCTTAAATCCATTGCTATTTCCGTTTTTATCAGTGTGTTCTCATTTGTTAGCTGTGGGCAAAGCAGCACCAGCACCACAAAAACCACTACCACTACCAAAACAACCACGGCTGCAAAACCCGCGGCGGCCCAAACTACTACCGCCACTAAAGCCCCGGCAGCCAAAGCCAGCACAACTGCTAAAAAAGCGACCACTAAAAAGGTACCTCAAACTATTACCAAAAGCACTACCAGTAAGACTACAACTACCAAAACGCTTACAAAACCTGCTACCGTAAAAACTACCACTACTACCACTCAGCCAACCTTAAATAGCCAAACGGGCACTACCTTAACTATACCGGCTACAAAGGTAAAAACCGAAACCGCCCCTCCGGCTGAACCAACTAATACCAGAACACAAACTACCACTACCCCAACCAATACAACCACCCAGCCTCAAACCACAGGTGGCCGTCCGGGTACAGGTACCGGCACACAAACGGGTACTCAAACCGGCACTACACCACAAACCACAGGCGGCAGGGGTGGTACCGATAATTCAAATACAAATAACCAAACCGGCGGTAATAGCATTATTAATACTATTACTGAAGGCGATGCCAGCAGCGCCATTAAAGAGGCGTTGATGAAGGGGGTGCAGGTAGGTGTAGATAAAGTATCGGTAACCGATGGCTTTTTGAAAAATGCCATGATAAAAATACCGTTCCCCACACAGTTTAAACAGGTAGAAAGCACCATGCGCAGTGTAGGTATGGGCAGCCTGATAGATAATATGGTAACCAGCATGAACCGCGCCGCCGAAGATGCAGCCAAACAGGCCGGCCCCATTTTTATAAATGGAATTAAGCAAATGACGGTAACCGATGCCGTAAACATTGTGAGCAACCAACAACCTGATGCAGCCACCCAGTTTTTAAAAAGAACTACGAATGAAAGTCTCGTATCTGCTTTCAAACCATCTATTAAAACTGCGCTGGACAAGAGCCTGGCTACCAAATACTGGAAAGATATTACGACCTACTACAACAAAATTCCTTTGGTATCGCCGGTAAGCACCGACCTGCCCGATTACGTTACCCGCAAAGGTGTAGATGGCGTATTTTATATGGTAGCGCAGGAAGAAGCCAAAATACGGAAAGACCCTATCAAAACCGGTAGCGATATTATAGACAAGGTATTTGGCGCTGTAAAACCACGTTAAGACAATTAACGCACACAGAATAAAAAAGCAAGATGCAAAACGCATCTTGCTTTTTTATTTTAAGAAACTATTTGCGCAGCAATTGTAATTTTACAGCAAAACCATTTGCTATGAAATTTGTTTTACCCCTGCTGTTTATGTGTGCTGCTTTACTTGGCCATGCACAACCCCTGCACGAATATTACTTTAATAACACCTTTGCCGGCACCGGTGGCGGCGGCACTTTAACTGAAGCATTAGCCTGCAGTGCGCAGCCGGGTGCCTTTGGTACCGATTCGATAAATACCGATAACGGCCTGTGTTCGGTAGCCGACGTATTCTGTTTTAATGCAGGAGGCGGATTTAGCTATCCCAACAACAGCATTACAGGCAGTTACAGCATCAATGTATTATTCAAGCTCAATGTGTTAAGCGGCTACTCCCGCATCATCGATTTTAGCAACAGCAGTGCCGATGCGGGCTTTTACCTGCTAAACAACTGTCTTAATTTTTACCCTAACGGCAATGTAGGCACTTGTCCGTATTTTCAGCCAAACATATACTACCTGTTTACCTTTGTGCGTGATGGAAATACGAATGTAATTTCGGTATATGTAAATGGAGTGCTGTTTGCCAGCTATACCGATACCGGCAATATATACAAACCTGCTACGAGCTCCACTCCTATTATATTTTTCCGCGATGATAACACAGTGCCGTGCGAAGCAAAAGCGGGCTGCGTTAAGTATGCCTCTATCAGCCAGCAGCTGTTAACCGCCAACCAGGTAGATTCTATATACCAGGATATCTGTAACATATCGTTGCCACCCTGCAATGCAGCCATTAATTACCCCGGCAACCCTTACAGCACAGGTTTAAGTACACCGCAACCTGTAACACTTACAGGCACCGCCAGCGGTACATTTACATCTACCAGCGGGCTTTCTATTAACAGCACCACCGGTGCCATAAACCCATCGGCCAGCACGCCCGGTACTTATACCGTAACTTATGCCGTGTCCGATTCGGGCGTGTGCAGCAACTTTAGCACTACAGCAACGGTAGTTATACAGGCCCCGGTAAATAACACCTGCAGCGCCAACGGCAACGTAATAGTATTTACCAACTACGATGGCGGCACGCTTAATATTAATGTAGATGTAAACATACCTAACCTTAAAATAGGCGTAGTAAGCTACGAGCCGGTAGAGATAAACCTGACCGGTGCCTACGCAGGCAATGTTACGCGGGTAATACGCGCAGGCTTTCCAAATACCAACAACCAGCATTGCAACCCAAATGTACCGGCCACTGTAATTAACGGACCGGTGCCGGCCAATTATTCTATATACGACATACCGGCGTCTACACTTAACAACCCCAATGGTTACAACTTCGGTATTATCTGTGCCTA